>JBKJIP010000171.1:0-5458 GCA_046598515.1 Fimbriimonadaceae bacterium
TTCATCATGGCTTACAAGACGATCAAGCGATACGACCCCAACAGCGCTCTGCGCACTTGGCTCATCGGTATCGCCTTCAACATAAGCCGCAACCTCGCCCGCAAGAAGCGCCGCGAGATCGACATCGCCAACCTGTGGCATCTCGAGTCGCCCTCACCCGGCGAGAGTTCGATCGTCGCCTGCGAGCATCTGCGAACAGCCCTGAAGGAGTTGAGCCCGAACCACCTCGACGTGGTCGTGCTTCACGAGCTCGATGAGTTGACCTATGAAGAAGCGGCAACCGTGCTTGGCATTCCCGTCGGCACCGTCAAGTCACGGCTCCACGAGGCGTTTCGGCACCTGCGAAAGCACATGGAGGTGGTCAAGTGAGCTATCTGGACGACGCCAAGGCGTTTGTGGACGGCGAACTCGATGTTATGCGAGCCGCTGAGATCGAGCGGGCGATGGAAACCGATGCCGATTTGCGAGAGGAAATCAACGCGATGAAAGCATTGGGATTTGAACTGAAACGCACCGCCGTGGCGCACCCGGCCAAGGGAGCCGAAAAGGCATTGGAAGGCTTCCGCCGCCGCCCGTTACTCTATCGCATTCCGGTTCCGCTGGTTGCCGCGACGTGCCTGGTGGTCGCGAGTATCAGCGCGATTCCTTTGCTGACCGGGCGTGGTGGAGGGGAAACGGCCATGATGACGGAGATGGCACCCTCGGCGTCGATGAAGGCCGGCAAGGGTGGCGCAATGGAGTCCGACACGGGCTTAGTCAATGGCGTTAACGCTCGCGAGGTGCCCGTAAACGGAAACCTGCTGGGATCCGAAGGGAGTTCGTCTCAGCCGATGAGAGACTTTTCCGATATGCCGACTACTGGAGACAACCCTAGCATTGGCTCAACTGCCACCAAGGTTCTCAGTCCCGACCTCATCCGAACCGCGTCCATGTCGGTGAAAGTGATCTCCGCAAAGCAAGCCCTGGAAAAGGCTATCACGCTGTCCAAGACCATGGGTGGGTTTTACGAATCCAGCCAGCATTCGGCGGGCGAGAATCAGAATCCGGTTGCTCAAGTGACGCTTCGCATCCCCGTGAATATGTTCGACCCTACTCTCACTGCCCTTCGCGAGTTTGGGGAGGTCGTCGATGAGCATTCGGACAGCCAGGACGTCACCGTCCAGATCGCCGACGTCGGCGCCCGACTCCGGGTGCTAAAGGCAGAGGAAGAGTCGTATGTGACGATGCTCCGCGCCGGTCGCAAAATCGGGGAGATCCTAGAGATCAAGGATCGCTTGAGCACGGTGCGCCAGGAGATCGAAAGCTTGACCGCCCAGCTCAAAACGCTCAAGAATCAGTCATCCTACTCGACGATCGCCTGCTCCTTCCATGAGCGACCCCGCGTGAAGGTGCAAGAACCGCCGAAGGACTGGAGCGACGACACTTGGGCGAACGCGGTCAATGGGCTCAAGTCGGTCGGCCGATCCCTCGGCCAAGCCGCCATCTTCATCTTCGTCTTCGCTCCCGTCTGGTTGCCGATCGCGTTCCTGGGGTGGTTCCTGGTTCGGCGAAGCCGGGTGGCTTAGAAAACATAGGACGAATAGGACAGATAGGACTCATGAGTCTTATGAGTCCTATCCGTCCTATCTTTCTTTAGCCCCTCCGTCTGCCACAATCTTGCGTGCCCATTTTTGAGTTCCGGTGCCCGGACTGCCAAGCGAAGTTTCAGACGCTTGTCGGAATGGTCGCCGGGGCCGACAGTGTCGAGTGCCCCAAATGCGGGGCGAAGAACGCTCAGAAGCTTGTCTCCCGATTCATCCGCGGACGCACCGAAGACGACCGGGTCGACGAGATCGCGGATCAGCTTGAGCTCATGGGCGAGCCGGATAGTCCTACCGAAATGCGCGGCATGATGCGCGAGATGGGCAAGGCGATGGACGACGACATGTCCGACGAGATGGAGGAGATGTTCGAGTCCGACATGGAAGGCGGGAATGATGACGAAGACTAAGACCAGGCAGAAGCAGCTCGGCTCGATCGTGGTGATTTGCGGGAGCATGTTCGCGGGCAAGAGCGAGGAGCTCATCCGCCGCGCCCGGCGGGCGCTCTATGCGAAGAAGAAAGTCCAAGTCTTCAAGCCTTCGATCGACAACCGTTACGACGAATCCATGGTCGTCACCCATATGGGTGTCAAGCACGAGGCCGTGCCCGTCAAAAACGTTCGGGACCTCGCCGCATGCATCGACGAAGATACCGACGTCGTCCTCATCGAGGAGGCCCAGTTCTTCGACCGCTCTCTCAGCGGCCTTGCCGTAAAGCTCGCCGACGAAGGCACGGAAGTGATCCTCGCCGGCCTCGATCAAGACTTCCGCCGAGAGCCCTTCGGGCCGATGCCGGAATTGCTCGCGGTGGCCGATGAGGTTGTGAAGCTCCGTGCGATCTGCATGAATTGCGGTGCGCCCGCCTCGCACACCTACCGGCAGATCGACGGCAAACTCGCACATCGGGACGATCCCATCGTTTTGATCGGAGCGACTGAGGCATATGAGGCCCGATGCCGGAACTGCTTCAAACTGCGATCCGGCAAACGGTAGCCCTTGAAATTTTAACGGTTGGTGCGAATAGTGAGGGGCCTTCGGTCTAAACTATGCACCGTGCAGTTTCGTGTTCGTCTCTCTTTAGCGGCTTTGGGAACAGCCGTCGTTCTTTCCGGGTGCTCCAAGCCCTCCGTGTTCGACGTTGCCGTCGGCGAGCTTAAGAAAGCCCGAGTCGATGGGCGCGCGGCGGGCCTTGCCGTCGAGCCCGAAGAGTTTGTCGGCGAGGCTCTTCCTCCGGCCGAGAATGCCTCCATCGAAATTGGAGAGGCGGCCAAGATGTGGAACGACGTGCCCTTTCTCAAGCGAAGTCCCTATGCGGTCACCTGGGGAAATGTCGTTAACGAGAAGGACCTGGCTGTCAATCAGCCGAAAGCGGTCGCCGCGATGACCGAGATTCAGAATATCCTGGCCTTGGTTCACAAGGGTGCCCTTAAGCCCAAGTGTGCTTTTCCGCGGGACTACAACACGGCGCAAGTCGCTTTTCCGGAACAGGGCATTCTGAAGGATGCCGCCAAAGCCCTATCTGCCAAAGCCGTCTACGCCGCGAAAAAGCAGGATTTGGCGACGGTTAAAACTTGCTTGGTTGATATCCAGAAACTCGCCCAGATGTGTGCGACAGACAAAATTATCGTCGGCCATGTTCAGGCCGTTAACATCAGCAAGTTGGGCTTGAGGACTGGGCAGCGAATTCTTGGGGAAATCGGGACAGCCGGTGTGCCCGCCGTCGAGGCCGCCGCGAATGAAGTGCCGACGCTCACGCTGGCCGACTGCCTCGCTAACGAGTGCCTCGCTGGAGTCGGCGTCCTCCGCAATATCAACGTTCTCGACCTGCCCGGCATGGACGAATACCGAGATGCCGCCGCGCAGGCCCAGCGCGGGGACGCGACCCTCACCGCCGGTAAGGTCGCTCGCGCCTTCGAAGCGCGTCACCTTCAGTTCTGGACCAAGGTCAAGAACAAGAGTGAAGGCATGTCGAACGACGATCTTGGCAACCTCATGGACGATATGGTGTTCGCCTCGACCAAGCAGGATGCGACTTACGCCTACATCACCAACGGCCCAAGCTACGCACAGGTTGGCAACGCGCTTCAGTCCTTGGCTGAGCAAAAGAAGGCTTGCCTGGCGACCGTCGCCCTTATTCGGGGCGAAAATGAGGCGGAAGTGATGCAGAAGTACGGCGTGAAAAAGGAAGCAGTGGCAGGAGGCGGTTACACCGTCTACTCGACGGCTTACAAGGTCCTTGCCAAGCCCGGCAAGAAGGTTTCGCGCGTGAGCTACGAGTTCGTCTATCCCTTCAAGGGCAAGTAAACGCGGCTCGAACCGTGTGGCGACCATTCCTCCAATCCTCCTCGATGGCCTCTTCTTTCAGATGGGAGAAGAGGCTTCTTAACTGGTCCGAGTCGGTGACATGCTTCGGCTTGCCGTGTTTGGCCTGATCCGTAGGCGTGAACATCTCGATCAGAAGGCGACCGCCGAGGTTTAGGTTTTGAGAGGTTTGCAGAATCGCCTCCGGTTTCCAGAAAAAGAAGGCGATGATCAAATCGAAGTAGCCGGCCGGGCTGTCGTTGCGGAGATCACGGACTTGCCAGTCGATTGGCGTTCCGTCCGAATACCGCCGTTCCAAGTCTCGCGCCATCTCGATCGATGTGGGCAGGTTGTCGATGGCGATCACATCCCAGCCCAGACAAGCGAGCGCGACGGCGTCGCGGCCCGCGCCGCAGCCGAGATCGATTGCTGTTCCCCGCCCGTCTGGGAGCCAATCGTGGGCATTCCAGAGCCGGGCTCTGCCGGCCGGGCCTCGCTCGGGGCTTGTGACCTTGAAATAGGGTCGATCTAAGGAGACCGAGCCGGTTGGGTCAAAGATGTCCAGAGGTTCTCCAGGACGAGGTAGCTCATGACGGCGGGAATGGATTTCCGTCGCGGGGATATTCACGGCATCCCGGAGCGGATCGAGCGCGGCGATAGCTGTGGGACGGGCATCGAGTAAGGTAACCCGTCGTGGGAGCATAGGCAGAGTATATAGAGTGCGGCGCTCCCGCGCCGCTTTCCTGCGCCGTGCGCGGCGCTGAAGGCTTGGACTCAGCGACAAATCAGCGAAGCGCGCTTCGCAGGGAAAAGCGGCGCGGGAGAGCCGCACTCTATATCTAGGGGGCCAACCGCTCGATCGCCCAGCCGTCCGGGCCCTGTTCATACCGAAAGCGATCATGGAGACGGGCGGAACGACCTTGCCAGAACTCGGCGTATCGGGGCAAGATGCGATAGCCGCCCCAGTTCTCGGGGCGAGGAATTTGGTCGGGATACTGGGCATCCAGTTCCGCTACCCGCGTCTCCAAGATTGCCCGGCTCTCGATGACGGTGCTTTGAGGGCTCGCGGCACTGGCGAGTTGGCTCTCGCGCGGTCGCGAAGCGAAGTAGGCGTCCGATTCCTCGGCACTAACCCTTTCGACTTCGCCTTCAAATCGCACTTGCCGCTGAAGCGCGGGCCACCAGAACACAACAGCCGCCAACCCAGAGCGCTCGATTTGCTCGGCTTTCATGCTTTCGTAGTTCGTGAAAAAGGTGATTCCCCGGCCGTCGATTCCGCGCATCAGAACCATTCGCGCAAATGGGAAGTTGTCGTAGCCCGTGGCGAGGCACATCGCTGAGGGCTCTGTCACCTCGGCGGCAATCGCCTCGTCGACCCACAGTTTTAGCTGAATCAGCGGATCAGAGGCGAGGTCTTCCCTTTCCAGAGTGTCGTGCGTGTAATCGCTTCGGGGGCCGAGCATCTGTTCGATTGTAGACCGGAGAGGTACCCTGAAAGCCGTGCCCGTTACCGAAAGCCAGGTCCTCGACGCCCTTCGCCAAGTTCAGGATCCGGACCTCCACCGCGATATCGTCAC
>JBKJIP010000241.1:0-4670 GCA_046598515.1 Fimbriimonadaceae bacterium
ACCGCATGATAAGTGTCGACGAGAACAAGCGCCCCATCGCCGTGGGCCGCGCTGATGACTTGATTCAGGCCGCTGAGAACCTGACCGGTCGAGAAGAAGACTTGGGATACGACAACTAGGTGAGTGTCCGGCCCTATCGCGGCGACTATGTCCTCCGCCGAGAACATAGGAATCTCTCCTTTGCCCTCGACCCACGTGATGCTTGCGCACCCTTTGGCGACGTAGGTTTTCAGGATGAAGTCGATGCTATCGAATTCGCCTCGGGTGCTGACCACGTTCACGGGATGGGGCAGGGCATTCAGGACCGCCCGTAGTCCTTGCCCGGCGGAGGTCTTGGGCACGACGCTGTCGTAGCTCCCGGCCCCGATCAGGCTGGCCACCTCACTTCGGAAATCTTGAATCGCGCCCGGCCAACCGTCCTCCTCCCAAGCGTCGTCCAGGCGCTCGTACCACTGGTCCAAACCCGCTGAGACATCGCCCGCGACTTGATCCAGCGGCCGTCCCAAAGAGTGATTGGCCAGGTAGATCCCAGGCCTCCGCATGACGCGGGAAAAAAGCGGCCAGATGGTCTCGCGAAGCGAATCCTCCGTGAGGGGACCATGGCCGAGCATGGCGATCGCCTCCATCATCGGCCGATCTCCGTTCGAACATCCCACAGCTCGGGGAAGAGACGAATACTCAATCCGCGAACCAGGAAGGGCACGCCGGAGCTGCCGCCCGTGCCCATCTTGAATCCGATGATACGCTCGACGGTCTTGACGTGTCGAAACCGCCAGAGCAAGAAATGCTCTTCGACGTCCACCAGTTTCTCGCACATCTCGTAAGCATCCCAGTACTGCGCGGGGTTTTCGTAGATAGTTTTGAAGACGGCGATCAAGGCCGGATTGCCCTCGTACGGAAGTGACCAGTCGCGCTCCACGGCGGATTCGGGCACGGGGAGCCCGCGGCGATAGAGATGGCGGATGAACTCATCGTAAAGGCTGGGCCGATTCAGGAGAGCCGTAAGTTCGGCATGGATCTCCGGGGCATGTTCAAACACGCGAATCGCCTTCGCGTCTTTGTTGCCGAGCAGGAACTCGATCATTCGGTTCTGGAAGGATTGGAAGCCACTCGCATGGCCGAGTACGCCGCGGAACTCCGCATATTCGCTCGGAGTCAGGGTTTCAAGGACCGCCCATTGCTCGAAAAGCATGCGCTGGATCTGCTTCACCCGCGCCAGGATTTTGAAGCAGGGGGAAAGCTCATCCCGCTTCACATGCTCGACGGCTCCGCGAAGCTCATGGATAGCCAGCTTCATCCAAAGTTCGGAGGTTTGGTGCTGGATGATAAAGAGCATCTCGTCGTGATGCTCCGGACTGGAGAGTGTCTCCTGCGCACTCAGCAGTCTCTCCAAGTGAAGATAGCCGCCATAGTCGAGGCGAGACCGAAAATCGGTCTCAATCGTGGGTTCGAGCTCGCGTTCCGCCATTTGAATGGAAGGTACCTCTCTGAGCAATTCAGCCACCAACCCATGTGGGACGCGGATGCCCGTCCCGCGTCATCAACAAAATCTCACAAAGTGATTTAGAAATCAACGTTCCGAAATCTAGAAACCGTCGCTATAATAGGTCTCGGTGCACAAGGTCGTGCGCCTGACGCGGTCAACGGCGGCCCGAAGCGAAGGAATGCAATGTGGGCAATCAATGAAGCCTGGCAATTAAGCCAGTTGAATAGGCTTGTGGGTCTCGACCCCGAGCGGCTTGAGACAATTCTCAACACCCTTTGGAACTCTTATCCGGGGCTCTACGCGGAATTGGCGATTCTCGCCGTCGATCAGGAGCACCTTTCCGTAGACGAGTGCGCAACTCGGCTCGGAATCACGGCTGAAGAAGTTGTTGAGAGACTGATCAACTTTCGCCGTGCGGCACCGCTCGATATGGCCGTAGTGCATGACGACTGCGGATCGAAGAGCGTGGCCCGCATCGCGGATTACGGAATCGCGGTTTGGGAAGTCGTGCGCGAGTATCGGAAGCTCGGCTCGGTGGACCGGCTAAAAGACTCCTTCCCGGCCGTTCCCGAAGGTCAACTCGCCGCCGCCATGCGGTACGCCCAGGCAAACCCGGATGAGATCGATGGCCAGATTCGCGAGTACGAGACGATGATGGGCAAACTGCGCGCCGAATATCCGTTCGCCTAGCTTTTAGGCCCGGTCCGAGTGCTATGATCGCCCCATGAATCGCGTGCTCCCGGCGGTGTTCATTCTTGTTGGTTTGGCGGCATTCGCCCTCGCCTACGGGTTCTTTCTCGAGCAGGAATGGGCTCTCTCCGTCTGGCCATTTCCGGCCAAGAAGCTCGGACACATCTTCCTCTCTTCCATCTTCGCCGCCATCGGGGCGCCGATCCTATGGATGGGACTGAGTCGGGAATGGGCGGCCGTGGCGGGCGGGGCGATCAACTTGGCCATCACGGCATTCGGCCTGGCCTGGCTCGGAGTTTCACACTCCTTTCGGCAGCCCCCGCCCAAAGAGCATGTGCTGACCTTCGGCATTGTGATGGCGGTTTTCATGCTGGTCTGCCTCGTGCAGTGGATCGTTACGCGCCGACTCTCGTTCAACGACACGCGGCCGATCCCGAAGCCGGTTCGAGTTTCGTTTTCGGTTTTTGGTGTCCTTCTCACCTGTCTGGGCGCAATCCTTATCACGCAGACCGCGAACGTCTTTCCGTGGCCGATCGAAGGTGCAAACCAAATCACCTACGGCTTCATCTTCTTAGGCGCTGCGTGCTACTTCATCTATGCGAACTTCGTGCCCGTCTGGGGCAATGCCCAAGGGCAGCTAGCCGGATTTCTCGCCTATGATCTAGTGTTGATCGTGCCGTACATCCAGCATTTCGCGAAAGTGCCCGACGCCCTTCGACCGAATCTGATCATCTACACTGCGGTTCTCATCTACAGCGGCCTACTCGCGATCTACTATCTGTTCCTGCATCCGAGCTTGCGTCTGGGTGCGAAGAAGGCTTAGTCGAACTTTTCGACACCCCGGCCCTTGAGCATCGTGAGCATCGCCGAAGCTTTACCCTGATCCAAATCTTTCAAGACGGCCTCGTCCATACCCACTTCCCTAAGGGCGCCAATCTGCTCGACGGTCGGCAGCCCCGTCCGCCAGGGCGAGTTAACGCCAGCTAGCCGTGAAACGCCTGAAAAACTCTTTCGAATGACCCGCTCGGCGGCGGGGAAGGCTCGCTCCAGGGCATCGGGCATTTGGAAGACTTCGTCTCGAAGCTGGCGCGTTCCCTCGAAGCTCTCGAGGTGCAGAATCCAGTTGCCCAGGATGTCTCCCCGAAGAACCGCGCGCCTTTCAATCCCATGGCCAAACGACCCGCAATCGATCATGTACGCCATGTCCCCGATCTTCAGCCAGAAGAGCTGCGAGTTCGCATGGATGGCCTCGTCCGGGAGTTCGAGCTCAGCCAGCATGGCGACCTGTGTGAGAACCGAAGAGAGACCCGAAAAGGTCGTCTTCCGGTGGAAAGCGGCCGATTTCACCATCTCCGGGAGGGCACTGAATTCCTGGAGCGCTTTGCCCACCGTGCGACCCTCCAGATCCAGCGCAGGGGGAAGACCGACCAGGGCCTGCAGTGAGGGAATGTCTCTCGACTCCGGTTTGTCATCCACTCGGTGGGTGGTTGTGTTGGCGACGATATCGATCACGATACAGTCGGGCTTCGCGCTTGAGTCGATCGCTTCGCGTCTCGCCGCCGGTTCCCCGATCCCCTCAATCACATTCGGCAGGGTGCGCAGGCCCCGCCCGACCATCTGGGTGAAGAGGCTCCAAGAGGTGGTCGGCCGAAGGAGAATCACGCAGCCGCACTCCTGGGCATCGAACCCTTCCGTTAGGACGTCGCAGTTCGTGATCACCTGCGTTTCACGTCGCCGGAACCGATTGATGACTTTGTCGCGCTGGCTAGCTGGCATATCGCCATAGACCGCCTCTGCCTTGACACCCATTTCGGAGCAAATGTGCGCGTAGGTTCTCGCGTGCTCGACGCCGCTGCAGAAAACGATCGTCTGCCGATCGCTCGCGACTTCCTGCCAGGATGAAAAAGCGAGGTCATTCACGGCTTCGACATTGACGATCTTCTCCAGTTCCTTCTGGTTGTAGTCGCCGTGGCTTCGTCTGACTTTGGAGAGATCGATATCCGCCGCCGCTCTATATCCACGCAGGTCAACGAGGAAGCCATCTCGGATGGCAGCGACGATGTCGTAGGTGAAGACAACTTCTTGGAAGATGGCCTCTTCGCTTCCATAGAGGGCGAGCTGGTCGAGCCGGTGAGGCGTCGCCGTGTAGCCCAAGAGGTACGTACCGTCATCGTCGTAGCAGCCGAACCGACGAAAGACGTTCTGATAGGACGAGGCCGCTCCGTGGTGCCCTTCATCGCAGATGATCTCCCTCGGACGCATCCAAGAGAGCCGCTTGCAACCTGGGCTCCCAACCGACTGAACGGAGGCGGCCACTACGCGGGCGTGGGTCGGGCACTGCATTTCCCCGGCTTCGATTCCAACGCCGATATGGGGGAACATCCCCGCGAACCGCTCCGAAGCTTGCCTTAGCAACTCACCGCGATGAGCGAGGATCATGGCCGAGTAGTTTTCATCGGCAAGGCATTGCTCGCCGATAATGTCGGCGAAGGAG
>JBKJIP010000330.1:0-8612 GCA_046598515.1 Fimbriimonadaceae bacterium
GCCAACTCTTCATTCGCAACTTTTACCCGATGAGTTTCCTGGTTGATGGTCAAAAGCGGCGGAATGCGCCGCACTCTATGTGGCGCCCGCGGTTTGCGAGATTGCGCTGGCGATCTCCTCCGGGCCCGAGCGGCGGACGAGCCAGAAGCCGCGTCGGCTTGCAGGCGCCTAGGTCTTTAGCGTGTTCTTGCCCATCGGCGCGACTCTATAGAGTCCGGCGTATCCCGCCGCCTTTGGCCACCAGGTAGATCAAATCCCGGACATGATCGCGCACGTTGAACAGCCTTGAAGGGGCGAGCGGCCAACTCACCATTTGCGACCTCTACCCGAAGAGTTTCCCTAGTTGATGGCCAAAAAGCGGCGGAATGCGCCGCACTCTATATCCCGCCGTCATAATCCGACGCCGCTCGAACCCGCGGAGATTGGGATCGCGGGGTCTTTTACGCCGAGTTTGTCGTAGCGTGCCTTCATCGCCCGCACCTTCTCGATCAATCCCGGCACCTGGTGCGGAGCTTTTCGCGAACGCGAAAAGGCTCGCTGGAAGACTGGCCACATCGGCTCGATATCGTGCGAGAGGTCGAAAACCATAATGCCCTGGGTCGAAGCGCAAGCGGCTTGGAGAACCTTCTCCAACCCCTCCGGATCGTCCTTGAACATGTCCAGCGAGATACCGCCGTAGACCCAGGTCTGATCGCGGGCGATGCGGTTTGAGAGCTGGCCGGCGGCCTCGACCGTTCTTCCTATCGGCTCGCCCCGCTCAAACGCCTCGTAGATCGTGCCGGTCTTGTAATAACAGCCCGTCGTAATCAGATCGAGCTGGTTCGCGAAGCCGGTTTCGCGGTACGCCTTGTTCATGAACCAGAACCCCGCATCCAGATTCGGGGCCGCGTAGTTCGTTCCGAAAGCCGGATACTCACCGTACCAAGAGCCGGCGTAGATGCCGAAAAGGAGCTTCGGGTTGATGGACTTGACCTGGTGGCGCACCCGGGCGACCCAGTTGCGCATTTGAAGGGCGCGAAACGTAATCCAAGCGTCGTAATATCGGCCCGGCCGGAGGCCCCGCTGAAGCGTTCGCGACAGCGTCACTTTGAAAACGTCATCCGGCCACGCGATCGCCCGACCGATGTACTTTTCAAACAGGTTGCGCGTGAGCGGGCTGAAGTCCGCGTTCATGCCGCCGTAGCGGAGGCGGTCGTCGTACATGATCCCATCCACCGAATAGTTTTTCGTGATCTCTTCGATGATGCTAAGCGCACGTTTCTGAACCTCGGGATGATTGGGGTTCATCATCAGCGGATACTGCTGCTCGGGCTTCTGATAAATCGGGACAAACCGGGGACCGGTATCGAATTCGAAGCGAGTTCCAGGTTCATCATGCTCTTCCAAGAGGCCATTCGCCGAGCCATCCGAAAGGAGCAGAACCTGGCCAGCTTCCATCTCGATCTTTTCGGGACCGTCCTCGAAGTCGTAAGCCCGAACTAGTCGGTTATTCTTATCGAGAACGACGGCAAAGTTTCTGCTTGTAACTTCGCCAACTTTGCTCGCGTCGTTGAAGACGGCGATCGAATTCGGCTTTGGCATCGTATTGATCGCAGATTCGATCGGAGCCCACTCATCGCCTTCCTCTTCGTAGGATTTAGTCTTCACGACCAGAATTGGGTCGTAGATGACGGTTTGTTGCAAGGGCAGGTCATAGCCCGGGCCGACCTTAAACATCGAGTGCCCCTCGCTGAACGCGTTCAGACTCACCAGCATCTCGATCCCTTGCGCCCGAGTCTCCTTGGACATCGCTTCGAGTGGGTCGAAGTCGACGGGCAAATTGCGCCCCCGCCAGGTCTGAATCTTGGGTGCGATCTTCGACTTGTAAAGCACTTGGCCGGAGATGGGTTTGACGTCGAAGACGATCGTGTTGAACCCAACCGCTTTGATTTTGGCGACCAAATCGTGCACCAGCGTGGCGTTTGCCACGCGGTCTAGATTGGCCGTGCCGTCGACCCACAGGATGCGCCCTTGGAGACCCTTGGCCCGGGCCATCTGTTGTCCGAGCCCATAGCCGCTGCCCAAAGAGTCGATCGTGACTCCCGGCAAGCTAAGCGGCGTCGCCATCTCGAATCGAGGGAGAGGCGGTTTGATCGTGATGTCTTGCGCAGGCAGGAATACGGGCAGGGGCCAAAAAGGCATGATTCGTTCTACCCGACTAGAGCAAAGGCTCGACAAGTCCCGATAACAGTAACAGGAGCACGATGCGAATCAGTTTTCGACATCAATACGACACCTATCAAAGCGATCTGAGTCGGACTCAGTCCGCTTATCTGGAAGCGCAGCAGCGCGTCAGTACAGGCAAGAGGATAGGACGGCCGAGCGACGATGCGGGGGGAACCTTCTTCAGCGTCAAGGCTCGCGCTTTGTCGTCTGCGCTCGACCAATACTCCAAGAATCTTTCCACGGCGGAAACCACGCTCAAGACCACCGAGGCCTCCCTCGATGAGGTCGGCAAACTGATCCGCCGAAGCCGCGAAGTCGCCATTCAAGGGTCGACCGATACCATCGACCAAAACGCGCGGAATGCTCTCGCCGATGAAGTCGGTCGCCTGCAAACCAAGCTCGTCGAGATGGGGAATACCCAAGTGGCCGACGGATCGTACGTATTCGCCGGCCAACGGATCGATACCAAACCCTTCGAAATCGATAACGGAACCCTGATCTACCGCGGGGACCAAGCCGACGTGACCGTCGAGATCTCGCCGAGCGACACGATGAAAGCGAGCGGCTCGGGCGAAGTTCTCATTGGGGATACCTGGGCACGACTGGAATCACTCCGGCAAAACCTACTCGCCGGCAATCTGGCCGACATCAGTAACACTGATATCGCAGGGATAGATCAGGTCGAAGCGAATGTGGGGACCGAGCGCGGCAAGATCGGCGCACGGCTTCAAACGGTCGAGGAATACCAAGCCCATCACGAGCGTCGAATCGATGACCTTACGGGGCAAATCTCCAATATCGAGGATGTCGATATCTCCGAGGCGATTATTCAGCTCACGCAAGCCGAAACGGCCTATCAGGCCGCGCTCCAGACCGTGAGCATGACCAGCGGGCTCAGCCTGCTCAATTTCTTGAGATAAACCATGGAACTCAACGGAACAAGATTCGGCACCATCCAGTTCGCGGATGAAGATGTGATGACCCTCCCCGCCGGCCTCGTCGGCTTCGGACAGCTCCATCAGTTCGTGATCCTTCCGCACCGGGAGGACAGTCCCTTCCACTGGATGCAGTCCTTGGAAGAGCCTTCGATCGCTTTCCTCGTCACGAATCCCTGGATTTACGAAGCGAATTATCAGCCGGATTTGACCGATGACGACGCCTCGATCCTCTGCCTCAGCGAAGAATCACCGTACGTGGTTTGGTCGACGGTAAACCTTCGAGGGGCCGATGTGAGTCAAATGACCCTCAATTTGGCCGCTCCAATCGTAATCAATACGGAAAATCGCATCGGAAAGCAAGTTGTGCTCGAAGCTCAAGCGTATAATATGCGCCATCGGGTCTTCCGAGAGGTTGAGGGCGCATCGTCTAAGCACGCCGCTTAGACCGTTCGCAAACACCGCCAACGCTAAGGAGGGCGAGGCCGGATGCTTGTACTAACGAGGAAATTACATCAGAGCATCATTATCGGGGACGGCATTGAAGTCGTTGTCCTCGAAGTTCGTGGCGAGCAAGTGCGCCTCGGCATCAAGGCCCCACGTGACGTGACGGTCCATCGTAAAGAAATTTACGAGCAGATCCACGAAGAAAACGAGGGCGCCGCCGCCGTCAATCCAGAAGACATCGAGTAAATTTCGGAGTGCGCGAGCTCGATCGCGCTTTCCAGTTGGAAGCAGTTCAGCATCTGGCCATAACCGGTCCTCAGCCCTGTCCAGCTAATACTCCCAAGATGAAGTCGGGCGTGGATTACAACAGGAAAGCGCGACCGAGTTCGCGCACTCCAAAATAGATTTGTGGAAGCGCTAGCCGAAATCGATGTCCTTATCCGGGCGAAATACCCGATCCTCTATCTCATCTCCTGGGAAGAGCGCCGCGTCGAGGAAGCGCTGTCCGCCACCTGCAAGCAGCTAAACCGCACACTGCACTCCTGGACCCTCACGCAAGGCATGAAGCCGCCCGTGAACCGAACGGCCGGCCCGCCCAACCCTACCGCCCTCCCTGGAGAGCTCGAAGCCCTCGCGCTGATCCACGAAGCCCCCGAATACACCGTATTCCTGCTGAAGGACTTCCATCCCTACATGAAGGATTCGAGGGTCATCCGGCTCCTACGCGACCTCGCCAACCGTCTCCGCGGCCGAGCACAAACCATCATTCTCATGGGCCCGACTCTGACATTGCCGATGGAGCTCGAAAAGGATGTCACCGTAATCGATTTCCCATTGCCAACGGCAAAGGAGATTGAGGCGAAACTCGACCAATGCATCGAAGCCGTGAAGGGCAACGCTAGCGTCGACACGTCGCTGGAACCCCAAGCGCGGGAATTGATCTTAAAATCTGCCCAGGGATTGACGATCGACGAAGTCGAGTCCGTCTTCGCGCGCAGCTTGGTCGAAAAGAAGCACTTCGATATCGAAGTCATTCTCGAAGAGAAAAAACAGATCGTCCGCAAGTCGGGCCTGCTCGAGTACTACCCGGCTCAGAACAGCATGGGTGACGTCGGCGGCATGGAGCTTCTGAAAGAATGGCTCCAGAAGCGGTCCAAGTCCCTGACGGATCGTGCGAAGGACTACGGCATCCCCGCCCCCAAGGGTGTGCTGCTCCTTGGCGTCCAGGGTTGCGGAAAGTCGCTCTTAGCCAAGGCCATCGCCAATGAATGGAACTTGCCGATGCTAAAGCTCGATGTGGGCCGCATTTTCGGCTCCTTGGTGGGCCAGAGCGAAGAGAACATCCGCAAGGCCATCAAAGTGGCTGAATCCGTTGCTCCGTGCGTCCTATGGGCCGATGAGCTGGAAAAAGGCTTTGCCGGCGTTGGCGGCAGCGGGGTGAGCGACAGCGGCACCACCGCCCGCGTCTTCGCGACTTTCTTGACCTGGATGCAGGACAAGACGAAGCCGGTCTTCCTGATCGCCACCGCGAACGACGTGACCGCCCTGCCTCCCGAAATGCTCCGCAAAGGGCGCTTCGACGAGATTTTCTTTGTGGACCTACCGGATATGGCCGAGCGAGAATCGATTTTCTCGATCCACCTCAAGAAGCGCAACCGAGACCCGCTCAAGTTCGACGTGAAGAAAATGGGCTCGATCACGAAGGGCTTTTCCGGCGCGGAAATTGAGCAAGTGGTCGTCGGCGCCCTCTATTCGGCCTTCGATGGCGATCGCGACTTGTCGCAAGACGATTTGGAAACGGAGGCCAAGGCCGTCGTGCCTTTGAGCGTTATGATGAGCGAAGACATCAACGATTTACGCGAATGGGCTCAACTCCGCACGCGCCCCTCAAGCAAGCAAGACGGCGACTAGCAACCTTGTCGATGCATTGAGACATGCTCGCCCAGACCTTTGCGTCTTTGCGTGCATCAAATTGCTTCGGAGCAGGGCCATGCTGCGTTCGAAAGGCATGGCCTCACGCAAAGGCGCAAAGTCGCAAAGGTTCGAACCCATTGTGTACATCTTGCGGTTTCGCACATTGCCCCTCCCCAAATTGGGGATTAACTCTCGCGGCTTTTCTCAAACCGCCCTCGTCTGGAAGGGCAAGGCGAGGAGAGAGGCTATGGCTGACCTGGAAGGAAATCTTTGGCAATACAATTTGGCGAAAGTGAAGGTGGTCGACGTTACCGACGACTATCGTCTCCATCAGCCGCCGCTGCCCTCCAGCTACTATCCCGTCCTCCAGGAGTTGTGGCTGCCTCGCCACAAGCTAGACGCGCGGATCGCCATCGACGATCTCATTCAAGGCTATCTCTACGACTGGCACGAGCGGCCGATGGAAGAAAGCGGCGAGTGGTACGTGGGGGTTGTGGACTCGCAGATCATGCATGATCCGGCCTTCAAGTCTCTTTTCGAGCTGACGACCGCCCACTAATCGGGAATGTAGCAGCCAATGGCCTCCGTCACCGGCGTTTTTACTGGGCGACCGGCGAGAAGGTCATCGAGGGCATCCCGAAGGTCGTGTTTCTTCGGCTTGGGGTTCGTGCGGCCGTGTTCGGCGTAAAGATCATTGATTCGGCCTAGATAGCGGACATGTCCGGTCTTGTCCAGGACGACGGCGTGAGGCGTGACCGTGGCCCCAGTTGCTTTGATCAGCGCATGCTTGCGGTCAATGGTGGCGTGCGCCGAGATGCTGTACGCCTTGAGGTGCTCGATGACGGCCGACGATTTCACTGTTTTGTCGGCATAAACCATCCAGGCGTCCACTCCTTTCTCCCGATAATCCTTAATGATCCGGGCGATTTCGGGTGCCATTCGATTGGCTATCGGGCAGTCGACCGCGACTACGAAAATGACCGTGGCTTTGGCCCGGGGGTTGGGAAGCGATGTTATTTTGCCTGAGACTTCGGTTACTTTCGGTATTGAGATTGGTGCCTTGGGAATCACTGATGGTTGCTGAGCGAAAACACCCACGATCAGGTTCACCAATGCGATTACGCACGTCATATCGGCCATTTTACGTGACGATTCCCCAAGTTCAAATACGTGATTTGCTATTGATTGGAATCCCCATGCCGAGAATGAACTTACGGTGATGGCGCGAACTCTAAAACATAGAGGAACAACTTTGGTGGAGCTGATGCTTGCCGTCCTCCTCCTCTCCATCTGCGCCTCTTCTATCATCAGAGCCGTCGCCCAGACTGGCAAGCGGGCAAACATGGCCGCTCAGAAGGCGCTTATTCTCACCGAGGCTCAGAACTGGATCGAGAACTGCCGAGCCAAAGGCAAACTCAGAACCCTGGTTCCGGGCACAAGTTCGGTGCAACTCAGCGTGACGGGCGTTCCCTTCCCCGTGACGCGCTCAACGTCAATCGCCCTCACTTCCGGCTACACCGACCTCTACAACGTGAAGGTCACGATGTCCTGGAATGCGAACACCACAGCCGATCAATCCGGCTCCTTGGCCCTGGAATCGAAGGTGATCAGTCCCGATGACTAGGCGACGCGGTTTTACATTGGTCGAAGTGATGATGACGTCCGTTCTCGGCGCCCTCATCGTCGGGGCCACGGGAGGTTTGATGGTCTTCGCGACCAAGCGGGCTCAGCACGCCTACAGCGAGAATGCCGTCGTCACCCAGGTTCTGCAGCTAAGCGCGGAAATGGAGAGCACGATCTCGAGCGCCGTGGGCTGCTCTGTGCAAACCAATGCGTTCGGATCTTCCATCAAATGCATCATGCCCGCCCAAAGCCGAGATGGCGACAACGATGGTAAGGCGGACGACTGGGATGCGACGACGATTTCCAGCGCAGGAACAGAAAAGTATGGCAACGGAGTGCGGGTTTGGTATTACTGGGCGGATGCCACGGGTGCCTTCGGCTCAGCCGGCCCGAAGCCGCAGTTTTATCGCGCCTACAGAAACGACGACTCATCACCCACGGCAGGCGATATCGATCTACGTTTTTCGCGACTCTATAACGCAACTGGCAGCCGATGGAGCTTGATCGATACGGTCACCTTCAGCGAGAGCCCGACGACCAAGCTTTTCAACTTCACGATCACGGCCTCCAAGCTCATTTCTCAAGAGCGCACAGCCGGAGGAACGACGGGATCGGATATGCGTGATTTCCGGATCAGCCGGTCTGTAATGGCCCAGGAGTGGAGAAAATGAAGCGACGACGCGGAAGCGCTTTGGTTTTTGTTGTAATCGTGGTCTTCTCGATCACATCGGTTGTTCTCGTCACGGCGAAGCTGTCTTCCGCCTCGGCGACCGAGTACACCAACCGTCTCCAGGAGGCGCAGTTCAAATCCATGGCCGACGGCGCGATTTCGCAGGCCAAGTCGGATGCCTATCTCGGGACTCTCGCGGCCGGAACGCGCACGGCAACTTACACGAACGGCACCGTCAGCGCAGTTGTCGCGGTTCACCCGACGATATCACGTGCTTACCAAGTCACCGTCTCAGGCACAATCGGTGAAAGACCCTTTTCAGAAACAAAACTGCTCGGGAATCGCGCGAAGCCCAATCCGGCTCACTACGCTCTCTGGGTTATGGATAACTATTCGGACAGCCCTCTGGCAACGACCATCAACGGATCTGCTTACTTTGTCGGCAACGCAACCCTCTCGGGTCCGTGGACGATCTCCGATGATTTTCTAGTGCGAGGCGCCTCGACCCTCAGCCTCGGAACCAGCGTGGGTGGACACTACTTGACCGGCGTGCGACTGCAGACGATGCCCGATTTCGTGAAGGCGAACTACACCTCCGGCACCTCGCTCGGTAACACCCTGGCGAACATCACCTTCGGCGGTGAAAGCAGCGGGTTTTACGACAGCATGAACAAAGCCTCCGGCAATCTGACTCTAAGTGGAGGCACCATTTCGGGACGGGGCACCATTTACGTCGATGGAAATCTGAGTCTCAACGGCAACTACAATTATGCGGACGCGAGTTCGCGTGTTGTATTCCTCGTAAAGGGTCGAATCAC
>JBKJIP010000368.1:0-6105 GCA_046598515.1 Fimbriimonadaceae bacterium
ATTCCCCCCGGCACCCCAAATCGGGCTAACATAGTAGAAACGAAGGAGGCACATTCGTGGCGAAATTCAGCATCAATGTCAACGGCGCCAGCCGGGAGGTCGACGTCCTTCCCGATACACCCCTGCTCTGGGTTCTCAGGGATAACTTAGACTTGACCGGAGCGAAATTTGGTTGCGGGCAGGGCACTTGCGGCTGCTGCACCGTGCTCGTGGACGGTCAAGCGCGCAAATCCTGTATCGTCCCCGTCAACAGCCTCGGCGATAAGAAGGTCACCACGATCGAGGGGCTTTCGAAGGACGGCGAGCATCCCGTGCAGAAGGCTTGGATGGCGGAAGATGTTCCGCAGTGCGGCTATTGCCAGACCGGCCAGATCATGGCGGCGGCCGCCCTTCTCGCAGAGAACAAGAACCCTTCGGACGAAGATATCGACGAAGCCATGCGCAGCAACTGGTGCCGATGTGGCACCTACGACCGAATCCGCAAGGCGATCCACACTGCGGCCAAGGAGAAGTAAATGAGCGCCACTTTTGATTTGACTCGACGTTCGTTCTTGAAGGTTTCGGGCGCGGTTGGCGTCGGCCTCGTGCTCGGCTGTCGGCTTGAAGCCAATACCGACGATGACTTTGCCCCGAACGCCTTCGTACATATCGCTCCCGACAGCACGGTGACGATCACGGTCGCCAAGCCGGACATCGGAACCGGTGTGCGCACGGCCCTCGCCATGGTCGTCGCCGAAGAACTCGGCGTGGATTGGCAGGCGGTCAAGGTGCGCCAGGCTCCCGCCGGAGGTCAGTACGGTGGCCAAGGCGTGGGTGGCAGCGGCAGCGTCCGCGCTACCTATGGTCCCCTTCGCTATGCGGGCGCCGCGGCCAGGATGATGCTGATCCAAGCGGCGGTCCAAAAGTGGGGCGGCGGCCCGGTGGCCGACAATGAAGTTCGCATCGAAAATGGGATGGTCATCCATTCCAGCGGCAAGACCGTCAAGCTGGGCGAACTCGCCACCGCCGCCGCGAAACTGCCCGTGCCAGAGCGTAGCTCGATTACGCTGAAGAATAAAGCCGACTTCAAGATCATCGGAAAGCCCACAAAGCGGGTGGACAACAAGGACGTCGTCACCGGCAAGGCCAAATACGGCCTCGATTGCAAAGTTCCGAAGATGAAGTACGCCGTCATCGCTCGCCCAAGGGTCTACGGCGGTTCAGTGACAAGCTTCGATGACACCGAGGCCAAGAAGATCGCCGGCTTCGTCAAGGCCGTTCAAGTCGGCAACGGCGTGGCCGTGATCGCCGATTCCACCTGGGCCGCGCTCTCCGCGAGAAAGGCGCTTCAGGTGGTTTGGAACGATGGCGATAACGCTGCGTTCAACTCCGAGGAGTTAACGAAGCGGTTCAAGGCGGCCGTAATCCCCGCCCCGGCGATGCCCGCCGAGGCGAAGAAAACGATTACCGCAAACTACGAATTGCCCTATCTGTCCCATTGCCCGATGGAGCCGCAGAACTGCACGATCCATTTCAAAGGCGACTCGGCGGAAGTTTGGGTGCCGACTCAGCAGCCGGAAGGCGTCCAGCGCACGGTTGCCCAAGTTCTCGGGCTCACCCCGGACAAGGTGGAAGTTCACATCACCCTCGTGGGCGGTGGCTTCGGGCGAAGGCTAAGCGTCGACTATGCTGCCGAAGCGGCGGCGATCGTGAAAGTCTCCGATGGTCCCATCCAGTTGGTTTGGTCGCGAGAAGACGACCTCTGCCACGACTTTTATCGCCCGGCAACCTATCACTCGATGACGGGTGCCCTCGATGCGAACAACATGCCGGTGGCTTACTATCACCATCTGGTTCAAGCCGGAGGCGGTCGCCGAGGCGGCGATTCCGCCGCTGCGCCAACTTGGCGGGCGATGAATCTGCGCTACAAAGTTCCCAATGGCGGCTTTGTTCAGAGCTCGGCCCAAAGCCCAGTGCCGACCGGCGCTTGGCGCTCGGTCGAGAACACGCACATGGGCTATGTCACCGAGTGTTTCTTCGATGAACTGTGCACGGCGGGAGGGAAGGACCCGGTCCAGGCCCGGCTTGCAATGTGCGACGATGAGCGGCTGAAGAAGACTCTGACGATGGCCGCCGAAAAGGCGGATTGGGGCAAACCGATGCCGAAAGGCTGGGGGCGGGGTGTGGCCTGCTTCGTGGGTTACGGTTCGTACATCACGCAGATCGCTGAGGTGGAGATCGTTGACGATGAACCGAAGGTTCGGAGGATCGTCGCTGTAGTTGATTGTGGATTGGTCATCAATCCCCTCGGCATGGACGCCCAAATCCAAGGCGCGACCATGGATGCCGTCGCTACTCTCCTCCACGCTGCGACAACCATCGACAAGGGCGGTGCCGTCGAGGATCTTCTCGGAGACTTCGGCTGGGCGAGGATTACGGATGCGCCAAAGATGGAGACCTACGTGATTGCCGAAGCCGACACGCCGGGCGGATTGGGCGAAGTCGGTTATCCGGCCGCCGGTCCGGCCGTGGCTAACGCGATCGCCGCGGCGACCGGCAAACGCCTACGTAAGCTCCCTCTCAAGCTGAGTGAGCTCGAATAGGCGAGGCGAGGAACGGCATGCATGACATCCTGCCGTTCCTCGCGGCCAATGAGGATCAGCGAATCGCGATCGCGATCGTCGTAGAGACATGGGGTTCCAGCCCGCGTCCGGTCGGCTCGATGATGGCCGTCACCCAGGATGGGCGCATAGCGGGCTCCGTCAGCGGGGGGTGCGTCGAGGGCGCGGTCATTGAGACGGCGCTTCGGGTCATCGAGTCGGGTGCTGCCGAGGAACTGGAGTTCAAGGAACTCAGCCCCGAGGACGTGTGGGCGGTGGGGCTCTCTTGCGGCGGGCGCATCAAGGTCTTGGTCGTGCCCGCTTCTCATCCGGCCATGGTTGGGGCCAGATCCAAGGCGGCCACTCGTCAACCCTTCGGCCTTCGGATCTCGGACACCGAAATCAAGATCGTGGGAGTTGGGGAAGGGCTTTCCTATCCGGCCCCAGAGAGACTCCTCATTATCGGTGGCGTTCATATTGCGGTTCCGCTTCTCTCGATGGCTCGGGAGCTGGGATTCGAGACGATCCTGATCGAGCCCCGATCCTCCTTTGCCGATGCCGCCCGATTTCCGGTTCCTCCCGACCAAGTCTTTGCCACGTGGCCTTCGGCGATCTTGGGCAAGGAGGTCGAAGTCGATGCCTCGACCTACGCGGTCTTGCTAACGCACGATCCGAAGATCGACGACCAAGCCCTGAAGTTCCTCTTGAAGAGCGACGCGGCCTACATAGGTTGCCTCGGAAGTCGCACCACCCAAGCTCAACGCCGTGCCCGCCTCGCTGAAGAGGGATTCACGGAGGCTGAGGTCGCTCGGATTCACGGCCCGGTGGGCCTCGCCATCGGCGCAAAAACGCCCGCCGAGATTGCGCTCAGCATCATGGCTGAGATCGTGCAAACTCGGCGGGCGTGAAAGTTCATTCCCATAACATCTCGGACATCGACTGTACTGAAGCAACAGCTAACTGCTAGGCAAACAGGGAAGCTTGTCGATCTGACTGCATGGCTAGTTGCTCAACAGCACCATTTCCCACCGTATCGCAAACATAGATTAACTCCTTGTTCTTAAGATGGCTAACCTCGCCCACGACCTGTCCGCTAGGATTATAGATGCCAATCTGGGCACCTACATACCGCTTAAACTCCTTATCAAACACTTTAACCTCCCCAAGAAGGTTGAGCATACTCTCAAGTGTGTTCCGATCCAGATACCCTTCGTTGTTGAATGAAACGATAATCAGTTTAGAATTGAGTGAACAGAGTAGATTGCGAAACGCCTCGGTAAATGCTTTCTTGGAGTTAAAGACACTCGATCGCTGTCTGCAGTCGATTCGTTTGCAAGCTATGCCATATACCTCGGGCTTATCCCACAAAACTAGAGACTCCCAAATATGGTAGTTTCCGAGATAAGAGTGCTGATTATACGGTGGGTCCAAGTATGCAATGTCCACGTCCACGGCTCGAGCAGTTTCCTGAGCTTCCGCATTGTGTGCTTCACAAGCACCATACGGTGATCCACTTACCAACGCGGGCATTCGAAGCTCCAACTGATTGAAAGACCTCTTTGCCCAGCCCTTTAGATATGCCATTTGCACACCTGTTGTGGAATCGACTCTGTCTGCAGCTTCCATTAGGGAAACCAACACGACGGCTTTTAAGACCGGATCTAGGTCTAGAGTCTCAATCCTCTCACGCATAGCATCAACAATCTCGCCATTGTGAGGCTGGAAGAATCGAGAGCGAACGCAAAACGTCTCAGTAAAATATCCGGGAACGGGACTTAAAGTCGCGAGTTCATTCAAAATCAACTGAGCGTCACGCTCGTACTTCTCTTTGTCGGCTTTAACGTAGCAGGTTGCTAGCGTGTGCGCGTACGCATTATGATCATTCGAAATGACTCGATAGCCCTTCTGTTTAAATGCATGGCCAACTCGTGACGTGCCAGAAAACAGATCAAGAACTGAATGGTAGGCTGGAAACTGGGCTGCCAAACCTACGATATCATTGAGAAGCAATCTCTTTGAGCCAAGATATTTAATCAAATCGGTTTTCCCGAGTTCAGTATCCAAACCACCAACTCATCAATCAGATGTCGATATTCCTCTGGCGTGCATGCATGCCGCATGTTGAACCATCCGAAGTTTGAGAGCCGATCTGCTTGAACATGAAAATTGGCATGATACTTGTTGCGATACTTTACAAAAGCGCCATTTGCGATTACAACAAACCTGCATCGGGTGTATCTTGGTGCAACTTCTAAATATTGCATTATCTGGAATGATAAGCGTTCATGAGCATTCCCATCAATATGTGAACCCTTGCTTGACTTTGCAGTTTTGTATTCAAGAAGCCACTTTTCCTTTAGGATGTCGTCCTCAATGAGAAGGACGGTGTCATCAAACTTAGTAGACAATCCGTCGTGCAACGCGTGATAGTTCTCATCAGCGTAAGGTCCGCGTGCCGGCGCGTATCGATCCCTAGCCTCTTGCCTTCCAGGAAAAGAGTCAAGAATATCCTCAGTCCGAAACACCAACTCCAGCCACCTATGTGGCTGTTCTGTCGAGTCCGTCAGGGGTTCATGGGGGTGGCAGGGAAGCAACATCCGTCTCTTCCCGTGTTCAAGGCACCACCACTTGCGCTTGCCAGCACCTTCGACGACGCGGCACAGATCCACTCCTCTAGAAATTAAAACGTCCTTCAAGCAAAGCCAATAGTCACCGACTAGCTTCTCAAACTCACCGCCCTCTCGTCTGGAACCAGTACCAGTATTTGCAACACTTTCAGAAGCCTCATAATCATAAAGCCTTTCCTCAAGAAGCCGCATCTCATCCTCGATTGGCAGTTTCATCATGTTCCCTTAGGGACGTTGCTGCATGGCCATTCGATGTCATTTCTCGGTGACTCATTTCCCCAAGCATCCCAGCCCTCCCGTATGTTCCGGGCAAAGAGCTCGATCCGGCTAACTGGCCCGCACAACTCTTCGATCAGTTCGTAAAAAACAGCAGGCTTTTCGCTATGCCGGCCGCGTGGAGATAAGATCACCTGGGCCTGTCGAAAAGTTTGGATCGGAAAAGGGCGCCCAGCTTTGTTCGTTGTACACGAAAGTAAAAATTCGGTTGTCGGTTTTGTGAAGGTTGGTGGGATGCCTTGACCTTCAATGATTTTGCCTTGCTGATTGGTCTTGACCCAAACGTACAGGACCCCTCGATAATGTAATCCCCAGTCTCGAATAGTCTGAATGGCCAGGTCTAGGCGGGGACCCGTTGACCACAAGAAGAGAGCGGCTGGAGAGTCCATCAGCTCGCGCACCGGAAGGAGTGAGATCTCTTGCTGGGTCATTAACCCGTAGTGCTTACCTGCAGCTGCGTGCTTAAAAGGATCGCCGTAGTGCTCCCAGGGTGGGTCAGCAAGGACGACCTTATACTTCATTTTGGAATGACACCGAGAATGCCGAATAGTTCAATTGTCGCTGTTTCCTGGCTCCCAGACCGGCCGCACCAGTGCCACGTGGACCTCTCAGTGTCGCTTGAA
>JBKJIP010000072.1:0-10999 GCA_046598515.1 Fimbriimonadaceae bacterium
CTTCGTCGGTCCGCCCCGCGATCAGGTCAATGTAGTCGATTTCAAGGGCGGCAGGGAATCCGCGGAGTAATCAACCGTGACCAATTGTGGGTCGCGGGGGTTCGTACCGCGACAACCCCAAGCCATCTTGCCCAGCCGCCAATGATGCCTACGCCTTTTCGTCTTCCCAGGGCAGCTTGAACCGCCCGAACTCCGTGTCGGGCTCGACGTGAACCATTACCCGCGTGATGGTTGGCATCGCGTCCTTGATCGCCTCCTGAACGGAATGGGCGATCTCGTGGGCCTGGAAGACCGTCATGCTGCCATCTACGAGAATATCGAGCTCCACAAAATAGTCGAAACCCAGCTTCCGCACCCAGCATCGGTGAGTGCCGCTGACGTGCTCCACCGTAGCCGCGACCTTCCGTATGCCCAGCTCGATCGCTTTGTCCGGGGAGGCATCGACCAACTCGCGAATCGCGGGCAAGAGAAGATTCCATGCGTTGAAGCCGATGACCGCGGCCGCTACGAGTGCCGTCCAGTCGTCCGCGCTTTCATAGCCCTTGCCCTTTATCAGCGCGACGCTGATGCCGACGAAAGCCGCCGCCGACGTGATGGCATCGCTCCGGTGATGCCAAGCGTCGGTTTTCACCGCCGTGCTCGCCGTCTTCTCGCCTGTTTTGAAGACGAATCGAAAGAGAGCTTCTTTCACGGCGATGACGCCCACGAGCACGACGAGCGTGAACGGGGCCGGAGCGTGGTGGGGAGTTCGGATTTCGCCGATGCTCTGCCAGGCGATCACCGCCGCCGCGCCCAAGAGCATGAGCGCCACAGCCAGCGCCGCCAGCGTTTCCGCCCGCCCCTTGCCGTACGGGTGCCGCTCCGTAGCCGGCGCGGCGGCAATCTTCAAGCCGGACCAAACGACCAACGAACTCAAAACGTCGGATGCCGATTCGATCGCATCGGCCACCAGCGCGTAAGAGTTGCCGAGAACCCCCGCAACTCCTTTGATGGCGGCCAGGCTCGCATTGACCCCGATGCCGATAAGCGTCGAGCGTCGGGCGAGCTTCAGCGATTCGGACTTTCCAACATTGGGGAGCATGGACCAATCCGAGTATGGCACCGCAACCGGTAGGTTAATCTACGGATGAGCTTAGTTCAAAAAACCGGCATATCAATCGCAAAAAAGCGCGAACTCCAACCGGCCCTGGCTCGTATTTACTGCGACATGCGACGATTGCCATTATTAGTGCTCTTAGGTTTCAGTGCCCTCGCCATCACCGGGTTCGCCACCTATCAAGAGGGTCAGATCACCCGCCCCCAACTTCGTGAGATGCTCGTGCAACTCGGCTACGAGGTAACCGACATCGTCAAAGATGCCGGGAAGGAGAAGTATTCGGTCAAGTACACGAAGAACTCGTTGGACATCCCGGTCGGCTTCGAAATCAGCCCCAGCAACTCCTACATTTGGCTGACGGTCAACCTTGGCGAGGCGCCAAAGGAAGGCAACGCCAAGTGCCTGACCCTTCTGAAGCAGAACAGCAAGATCCAGCCGACTTTCTTCTATGTGACCGACTCGGGCCGCCTTATGGCCGCTCTGCCGATTGAGAATCGCGGCGTCACCAACGCTGTCTTGCGCCTCCGCGCGGAATCGGTCAGCGATAACGTCGGCAAAACGAAAGAGTTCTGGCAGGCTCAGTAAGTCTCCAATTCTAAGCCGTTGTTCTCGAAGGCATAAAGGTGGGATGGTTCGCAAGAGCCATCCCACTTGCTTTTCCACGATCCGCACTTATTCATGTTTATTGCCTCAACTTAGAGCCGCATGCTGCCAATGAGTCTATATAGGGGATGCAAAAGCTGAGGGGAAAATTCAAACAGGATGCCGCGCCGGCTCCAAAGAAGCGGCCTTCACATCCCGACGCCCGCCGTCAATGGCTCGGCGTCGCTCTCATGGTCGGAACCATCATCCTGCTCGAGGCCGCCGCCGCGGCTTTTGGGTCCTTTAAATCTTCCGGCCTTATCCTCCTGACCGTCAGCATCTTCTCAACATACTGGTCTGGACTGCGCGTGGGACTGGTGAATGCTGCGCTTATCGTGGGCTATGCGCTTCTAATCTATCTGGTGCCCATTTCCAGTTTTGAACTGAGGAAGACAGGAAACTGGTGGCTCTCCCTCACCTGGAATGCCATCTTCTCCTTCGCCCTCGCCCTCGCCATCGGCATCGTTCAGAACAATCTGATCAAAGCGAGGATGAAGGCGTACGACGCTACCCTCGTCGCGGAGAGCGAAACCGAACATAGAATCCAGACCGAAGACAGCTTGCGTTCCAGTGAGGATATGCGCACGCTCATCGTCGAGTCGGCGATGGATGCAATCTTTATCCTCGACGGAGATTGCCGCGTAACGCTTTGGAATCCCGTGGCTGAGCAGCTCTTCGGATGGGCAGCGGTCGAAGCTATAGGCTCTCATTTCTTCGTCTTGATCGGGGCGCCGGAAGCTCAAAGCATCGTCATCGATCCTCTGCGTGATCGCAACGACAGCCCGGCCGAGCGAACTGAGTTCAAAGCCTCCGCCAAAGATGGGCGTGAGTTTCCCGTCGAACTCGCCGTGGTCCCTCATGAAACGGCGGAAGGAAAGCTCTTCGTCGCGTTCGCTCGGGATATCACCGAGCGAAAGAAGATCGAGACCGTCCTGCAGGATGCCAACGATGCTCTTGAAATGCGCGTCCAGGAGCGAACCGCCGCACTAGCCGTAATGTTCGCCGAGGTTCAACTAAACCGAGAGATCGCCGAAAAGGCGAGCTCGGCGAAGAGTGGCTTCCTCTCGCGCTTGAGTCACGAGCTAAGAACGCCTTTGAACTCCATCTTGGGTTTTGCCCAACTCATGGAACTGCAAGCGAAGGACCCGGGCCAGCGGTCGAACATCGAGCAGATCCTTCGGGGCGGCCATCACCTCCACAATCTGATCAACGAAGTTTTGGATCTCGCCAAGATCGAGGCCGGCCGAATCTCAATCTCCCTCGAGACCGTCTCCGTCGATCCCCTTCTACATGAGGCGGTCGAACTCGTTGAGCTCCTCGCGCGTGAGCGGGAAATCAAGATCGAAGTCGCGCCACCCGAGGACGGCGATATCCTCGTTATCGCTGATCGCCAACGGTTGACTCAGGTTCTGCTCAACTTGCTTTCTAACGCCGTCAAGTACAACCGGCACGCCGGCACCATCCGAGTTTCGTGCTCCCGAGCTTCGGGCCGGGTCCGTATCGAAGTCTCGGATACAGGTCTCGGCATCAATCCGAACGACACCTCTCGCCTCTTCATCCCCTTCGAACGACTCGGAGCCGGAAACATTGAAGGCACGGGACTCGGACTTGCCCTTTCAAAGGGTCTGGCGCAGGCCATGGAAGGCGACCTCTCGCTCGTTGCCTCCAGCTCAGCAGGCTCCACTTTCGCGCTGGATTTACCGGTGTCGGCGACCAAGCCGGTAGCGGACGTCTCGCGGCTAAACAGCTTCCACAATTCGCGCGTGCAGCCAGTTTGCGACACCAAGAAAGTTCTCTACATTGAGGATAATCCCTCGAACCTCCACCTCATGAAAAGCCTGCTCGAAAGCGTCGGCAACATTGAGTTCGGCATCGCCATGCAAGGAAAGCTGGGCATCGAGTTGGCACGCCAGCAACATCCCGACCTAATCTTGCTCGACTTGAACCTGCCCGATATTCATGGAATCGAAGTCCTTCTCAACCTTCGATCCCATCCGGCCACCCAGTCGATCCCCGTCGCCGTAGTCAGCGCCGCTACCATGGATAACATGGAATCCCGCGCCCTCGCCGCCGGCGCGACCGCGTTCTTGGAAAAGCCGATCAACGTCGGCGCCCTCATTGAGTTGCTCGAAACCGTCCTCTGGCACCGCGATTCCGCGCAAGCCGCTTAGAAATGGTCGACCTCATCGTCTCTCTGCACCCTGCAGGCGACGACCTCCATGCCGCAAAGTCGTGATTGCCTGGCCTCTCCTTCTGTGTTCCTTTCTGTGGCCCCATTCTGTGGCCCTCAGCGGTTAAACAAAACCTTGGAACCGCAGGAAACGCGGAAAGGAATTGGCGGGAACGTGTGGGAATCGAACCCACCGAGCCCTTTTCGGAGCCCCATCGGTTTTGAAGACCGAGCCCATCACCAGACAGACCCCGCTCCCAAAACATCTTAGCCCCAACTAGTCTTTCGCCGCAACGGGGCCATCCGCATTCGGACGCTGCTTGCTGGGAGAAGAAACTGGCGCCCCGAGCGGGTCTCGAACCCACGACCTACTGCTTAGAAGGCAGTTGCTCTATCCGCTGAGCTATCGGGGCGAATAGAGGGGTAAGTATAGCCGAAATGGGCTCAATTTGAGGCTACGGGAGCTGCCCCCCCTGCCCAACGGGTAAACCACACCCGTGGCAGACCAAGACCCCCGGGGGAGCGTAAAGGAGGTCGTCCAGGTTTTCCTCAAGCTCGGCCTCACCGCCTTCGGCGGCCCGGCCGCGCACCTCGCGATGATGGAGGAAGAGAGGTTGTGCCGCGTCAATCCCGACGCTCGGATGGCGCGGTACAAACCCCCACGCCCCACAATTTGGCTTTTCTGACTTGAGCCGAAGTTTGCACCCAACCAAAAGCGCTCGAGCGAAGCAAGAGCACGACCCCGATAGCGGGTCGCAGATTTGTAGCCCGGGGTCGAAGACCCCGGGTTAGGGAATCCGCGCGGAGGCGTGCGCCTAGCACCCGGAGGCGGATTGCAGCTTCGCGTGGACGCGCCGACACGCTAACGATTGGCGTCTTCTTGGAGAGGCCCGATGATTTATCGAAACCGCCGAATTCGCAACGAATTGAGCACCACCGAGACGCTCGAAAACGCCATCGCGGCCGCCGCGAACATCGGGCTTAGCTTGCCCATCATCGCGAGCGGGATCATCACCACGTTGTAGCCGAACGCCCAAACCAGGTTCCACTTGATCGTCGACAACGTCGTCCGCGCCAACCGGATAGCCGTCGCCACTCCCCGCAAGTCGCTCCGCAGGAGCGTCACGCCCGCCGTTTCGATCGCCACGTCCGTTCCCGCCCCGATCGCGGTCCCAAGGTTCGCTTGAGCCAGAGCCGGCGCGTCGTTGATGCCGTCGCCCACCATCGCCACCGGACCGTGAGCCTGGTGCTTGCGCACGATGGCGGCCTTTTCGCCGGGCATAACTTCGGCTTCCACCTGATCGATACCCACCTGCTTCGCCACCACCTCCGCCGTCGCTCGGTTGTCTCCCGTGACCATCACCGGAGTAAGCCCCAGGGCCTTCAACTCGGCGATAGCCGACGCACTGTGCTCGCCGATCACGTCGGCGACGGCAAGCAGCGCCGCCGCCTGCCCGTCGACAGCCATCACCATCGCCGTCTTGCCTTGGCGTTCCAACTCCGTCAACTTCTCAGCCGGGAAGTCGATTTTCATTTCCGCCATCAATCGTCCCGAACCGATCGCGATGGCCCTTCCATCCACGACGGCGCTGATCCCTCTCCCCTCATGGGCAGTGAAATCGGTCGCTTTCTTGAACTGCGTCGGACCGGCGCGCACGATGGCTTCCGCCACCGGATGCTCCGATCCGGCTTCGGCGGCAGATGCCATGGCCCGCAAATCTTGCTCGTCGCCCGCCAGCACGACGAAGTCGGTCAGCGTCGGCTCGCCCCGAGTGATCGTGCCCGTCTTGTCCAGCAGGACCGTCCGAATCGTGCCCGCCGCCTCCAAGATCGTGGCATCCTTGATGAGGATGCCGAGGTCCGCCCCGCGCCCGGTGCCAACCATGATCGCCGTCGGCGTGGCCAGCCCCAAAGCGCAGGGGCAAGCAATGACCAAGACAGTGACCGCCGGGAGCATCGCTGCCCCGATGTCGACCTTGAGCGCGAGCCAATAGAACAGGAACGTGCCAAGAGCGATCACGATCACGATCGGCACGAAGATGCCCGAGACGCGATCGGCCAGGCGCTGCACAGGAGCCTTGCTGCCTTGGGCATGCTCCACGAGCCGGACGATCTGGGCGAGCGCCGTGTCCTTGCCCACGCGCGCCGCTCGGTACACCAGGGTCCCCGACTTGTTCAGCGTAGCCCCCGTAACCTCCGCGCCCTCATGCTTATGCACGGCGGCCGGCTCGCCGGTCAGCATCGATTCGTCCACATAAGACGCGCCTTCTATTACAAATCCATCCACCGCGAACTTCTCGCCCGGCCGAACGCGGAGGTGATCGCCGACGCGAATTTGTTCGATCGGGACCTCGCTCTCCGTCTCGCCCTCAACCTTCGTGGCCGTCTTAGGCGCTAAGCCCATCAGCGTCTGAATCGCTTCGGACATCCGCCCCTTCGACCGCGTTTCCAGATAACGGCCGACGAGAATGAGAGATACGATCGCGGCCGCGGTCTCAAAGTAGATGTGCTCGCTCTGATGGTGCGAATTCCCGGCGAAGGCCACGAGCGCATAGGTGCTGTACGCCCACGCCGCGCCCGCTCCCATCGCGATCAGCGTGTCCATCGTCGCCGCGAAGTGGCGTAGAGCTTTGAAGGTCGTGATGAAAAAGCTTCGCCCGCATCCGAAAACGACCGGAGTGCTCAAAACGAACAAGAACATGTTCGCCCATTCCGGCCGAGGGTGCCAAAACATGGAAAGGACGATGGTCGGGACCGTCAGCGCGAGCGCGATCCATAGATTGACGCGCTGCTGCTGAAGCGGCCCGTAGGAGTCGACAGCGAGGTGCTCAGCGTGATCTGACGGCGCGTCATGATGGACTCCATAACCGGCTCCTTCCACCGCCTTGCTCAGCGATTCCATGCCGACGTGGCCTTCGTGGTGAATGGTGGCCTTCTCCGTCGCGTAGTTGACTGACGCTTCCGTCACGCCGGGCACCTTGGCGAGGGCCTTCTCGACTCGGACTACACAAGAGGCGCAGGTCATGCCCTCGATTTTCAGTTCGGTCTCAGTCGGTGTCATTTCGCCTCGCCTCGTATCCTTCTTCCTCGACCGAAGCGATTAGCGCGGCCAAGTCGGTTGTTGGATCATGCTCGACCACGGCTCGCTTGTCCGCGAGGGACACTTCGGCCGAAGTGACGCCGGCGACGCCGGCGAGGGCGGATTTAACGGCGGTGACACAGTGGTTGCAGCTCATACCGTTGATTGTCAGTTCAGTTTTCATAGATTAAACCTCCGGGGGTATCAGCGCATAAGGCGGGACAGCGTCACCTTCAACTCATCCATCAATTCTTCTTGCGTCAAGGGTTTGGCATGCTCATGCGCTTTGTCCGTGCCGTGACCCAGGATGCAACTCTTAACATGACTCGCAACCATTTCCGCGCCGGCTTGATCCAGTGCGGAACGGGTTGCGGAGAGCTGGGTGAGAATGTCGCAGCAGTATTCATCTGACTGCACCATCCGCCTAAGCCCCCTGATCTGGCCCTCGATCCGGGCCAGTCGTCGATCGATAGATTGTCGATGTGCGGCGTCCACGATTGAACTATACCCCATGGGGTATTTGTTTTCCAGGTGAGGTCACCCAATGTGGGCCGCGGATGCTTGTGCCGCGGCTTGCGTTGTCCCCGCGTCTCCAAGCCCTGCAGAGCTTGCTGTTAATTTTCTTATGCCCCTTTAAGGCCTTCCTATGCCCATCACCCAAGCAGAACACGTTCATTCAATTACCGCTTCACAAGTTCAAGACCGGCGGACCACGAGGAGAACACGAATGCCAAAAGACGTAAATCAGGGCGCCAAGGGCAGCGCCGGCAAGTCCAAACGCGAGGAAAGCCACCCCGAAAAGCAGAAGGAACAACAAAAAAAGCCCGCCAACCGAGGCTTTGCCGCCATGGATCCCGAAGTCCAAAAGCGAATCGCCGCCCAAGGTGGCCGCGCCGCGCACGTGAAAGGAACCGCCCATCGCTTCACATCAGAAGAAGCCCGAGCCGCCGGCCAAAAAGGTGGCGAAGCCAGAGGCCGCGGCCCCGAGCAATAATCTCTCCGAAGGTGCCAATTCCGGCGCAGGCCCTGGTTGCCCCTCGAGATGCTCGTGCTTGAGGGGGAACCGTTGGGGAGGGCGAATCCGCACGGGACAAGATTTGAGAATCCGCACGGGACAAGATTTGAAAGGTAAACAGGAAGCGTGGCTATCAAGCGCGCCCTAAAGGGTCAATATCACGCATCTCTCCAGATGCTCCGCGAAGCGATCGAGAAATGCCCGGATGAAGTCTGGGAAGGCGGCACCCACCCGCGCAACCCATGGCGGATCGCGTTCCACGCCCTGTTTTACACCCATCTCTATCTGATGCCGAACCAAGAAGCGTTCGAACCTTGGGCGAAGAATCGCAAAATGTGCCGAGTCCTCTGGGACGACGACGAGGAACCGGCGCCGATCGAGCCCGCCTACTCCAAAGCTGAGCTGATCGAATATCTGCAGCTAGTCAAAGAAAACTTGGACGAATGGATCGATGCCCTCGACCTGGAAGCCCCCGACTGCGGCATCCCGTGGTACGACATGCCCAAGCTAGACCACCAACTCCTAACCCTCCGCCACCTCGGAATCCACCTCGGCCAGATCCAAGAGCTAGTCTTCGCCGCCGGTGGCGACTTGAACTGGGTAGGGGTGGGCACGAAAATATAGAGTGCGGTGCTCCCGCACCGCTTTTTCCTGCGAGGTGCGCCTCGCTGCAAAGCCTCGTAACCAGCCAAAGCTAGCTGGGAAAGCGGTGCGGGAGCACCGCACTCTATATGGCTCACCGATTTCCTACACCCTTCTTATAGCTCCCGCCTCATCCGAAAACGCCGACCGGCGTTAGGAAAATTATGAAGCCACTCTCTTGGGCCCTATTGGTCGTCGGCACCGTAGTCTTCTTCCTCGCCCCTGACCCTGTCACCGGTTGGACCGGCATCATGGCCGCCATCACCGGCATCGCCATGATCCTCTACCGCTGGAGCCAAGACACCGGCTACATAGAACCCGCCGATGAAGCCAGCCAGCCCGTCGAGCCGCAAACCTCCGTCAAGCAGTAATCCGAACTTCGGGGCCTCGTAGGGGAGGCTGTGAGCCTCAAGCGAAAAGGGAGGGGTGAGACGGCCTATCACCGGGCCCCATGTGGGTCGCGGATGCCCCTCCCGCGACATCCTCAATGTCTTTCAAAAATCTTGACACTTTTTGGTGTCTTCGTGCGTCTGTACAAATGATGGGACAGTTTCTTCGCACGGAGTTGGTTATGCAGGCGCCGTATAATCCGCCTTGTGTCAAGGACGAATCGGGTGAGCCGAACCGGTCGGACGCTCGGATGGTTGAACCGTCGAGTTGCAACGAAACAATCGCAATCGAACCGCAAGACACACCGAAAGGTGTAGAAGCCATTCGAGAGCAGCCGGAAGCGGAGCCCGGGGTTCGGGCTTCTGTTTCCGAGGGCAAAGGAGGAATCGGGACGCAACGCGTGCGCAAGCGACTGCAGCGCCGCCGCGCCAGCGCCCCGGTTCCTCCTGCCTCATCTTAGTTATGAGTTACGAGTTACGAGTTGGAAATCGTGAGCCGGGAGGTTCAAACGGGGGAACCCAACGCCCGCAAGTTGTGGCGAACTCGTGGCCCCGGGCTCATCCGGGTTATCGGGGAATACGTCGAACAAACCCTCCCCCAATTTAGAGGCCCGGATTGGACACTTTCATCAATCGACTGAACCATTCGCATACAAGGCCGGTTTGTCGATCAGATCGTCGCAAAGAGGGGCTGGCAGATACCCATGACTCGATGTCGTGGGAACTGATGACAGGCGGCCCATGAGCAGATCGGTTCATACTTGACAAAAGAGTCAAGAATCAATCTTCCTCTCAAAGTCCACCATGAACAGTCAACAAAAACCCGGCTTCACGCTGATTGAACTCCTCGTCGTCATCGCGATCATCGCCATCCTCGCCGCGATCTTGTTCCCTGTGTTCGCTCAGGCCAAGGTAGCCGCCAAAAAGACGGCGAACTTAAGCAACCTCAAGCAGCTAAGTCTTGGCATCATGATATATGTCTCCGACGCCGAGGCCTATCCGATGATGTCCAGCCCCAGCACCGCGGTGCCTCGCACCCGCTGGCCCGACCACATTTATGCGTATGTGAAAAATACAGACATCTTCAGCGGGCCTCTAGCCCCAAAGGAGATGTTCGCCAAGGCATTCGCCCACAATTCGGAGATCAAATATGGAGGATTCGGTTATAACTACCAGTATCTGGGCAACTCCAGATTCGTCGCTAGCAACCCAAACTTTCCTTTCACCGCATCCGAATCGATGATCGGCTACCCAAGCGAGACTGTCGCGATCGCCGATACCCAGGGCGTCCGTAAGAACAATGGCAGTCTCGGAGCCGGAGAGTATACGATCGACCCGCCGATGAGCAGTTCTCGAGGCAGTGGCAAGCCGAGCGGGTTCTATGGCGACGGCGCGGAGTGTGGGAGCGGCGCTCCCAATACACCCGGACAGTGGGGTTGCCGAAGCACGCCTGCCGAATGGGCCACAAAGCGCGTGACCATCGCGTGGTGTGACGGGCATGCGTCAACCAAGAGACGCGAGCAGTTGGACGATCAGGACCGCAATGGCATTCCAGACAACGGTTTCTGGAACGGACTTGCAGATCCCCTCCAGTTCTAGGACCCGATCAGGGCTCTGAACTCCAGCCTTTATGCACCGCCACAGGAGAGCAACATCGGCCCTTGGATCCAAAGACGGTCAAGGTTCATTGCGTCTGGGAAAATTGGAGTGGCTTGCCGGGCCGAGTATGTGACTGGGATAGCCGGGGCTGGGCCGCCTGACAGTCGATTGCGCCGCGTGGGTCATGGTGAGATCAGCTAACTGCGCGCCACGGAGGTCCGCCTAGTCGCGAGAGGTCGCCTGGAATCGTCATTGAGAGTCACCGGACCAAAAACAAAAACGGATCGCCTCAAGCGATCCGTTTTGAACCTGAAATCTGGTCGGGGCGACACGATTCGAACGTGCGACCTCTTCCACCCCATGGAAG
>JBKJIP010000287.1:0-14482 GCA_046598515.1 Fimbriimonadaceae bacterium
ATTTGATCTCCGTTGGAGCTCTAACACATTCCACAATTTCACTTTCTCTCCATATGGAGATTTCCTAGGGTTTCCGATTACACTGATATATGCGCATCCCGGACCACTGGGCTGAGCTCGACGAGGTCGATTCCACACAAAACATTGCGGGAGCGATGCTGTGTGAAGGGAACCCCGTCGGAGTTGTTTTCGCCTATCACCAAGTGATAGGGCGCGGTCGCTTTGGCCGCGAGTGGGTCAGCTCGCGCGCCGATTCACTCACGATGAGCATTGCTTTCACTGACTATCCCGCTCTCGGGATGGCATCCACCGAGGCTAAAGGAACCAAGGCACCTTGGCTCATCGGGATGGCCGTTGCCTGTGCGGCCGCCAAGCTTCTGCGCTGCCGAGTTCGCTGGCCGAACGACCTTTCCTTCGAAATCCCAGGCCAAGGCGATCGCAAGGTTGGCGGCATTCTGACGGAGCTGATTCCCGACGCCTACGGGCACCTGATTCCGGTCGTTGGCATTGGCATCAACGTTCGCCAAACCAATTTCCCGGAAGAAATCGCCATGCGAGCGACCAGTTTGGCGCTCGCAAAACCGGGGGCGGAGTTGTCGACGCCATTAGACCTCGCCCTAGACCTGACGGAGACGATTCGGCTGTTCCCGGAGCCCACTTCATGGGCTGCCATCGAACCTATGTGGCGCGAAGTGGACGCAACGCCCGGAAAGCGCTACCTTCTCCCCGGCGGGGAAGAGGTAAGTGCCATTCGAGTTGGCAATAGTGGCGAACTGATCGCGAACCACGAGGGCCGCGAAATCGAGGTCATGGCCGCCGACGCGATCTTTGGACAGCGCTCAGCTTAAAGGCCGTCGCTTTCGTCCGGAATCGTCGGAGGCGGGGTCTGCTCATCCATCACTGGCTTGGGCTCTGGTGCGGCGGCCGTCCCGACTGCGACGATCCGCTTGCCACCACGGTAGTAGCTCTGGCCCAGCGTATCGCGCCGTACTTCGACGCCATCCTTGAAGACGACTCTCCAAGTGTTGATCGCGTGCCCGCTGGAGCCCTTCTCGATGACCTTTCGGCGACCGGCCGGGAGGCTGGGGTCACTGACCACTTGCTCGCCGACGCTCCAAGAGCGCTGACCACCGCGAACGATCTTCACGGAAAGGCTGGGATCCTTCTTGCCGAGAACACGGAACGTGATTTTTCCAGGGCTGGTGGAAACACTCAGGGCGATCGGGGTGGACAAGTTGTTCTCAATCACCAGATCGGCTCCGTAAAAGTCGACCGTCGCATCCTGACCGAGCGGCACGTAGGGCACGGGCATCGAATGATTCAGGCGCACTGGAACCTTCAGATCCGCTACGAGGGAAGCGTTGTAAAGCGTGCTTGATACCTGACAAATACCGCCCCCAAAGTCGATATCGTGCTTGCCGTTCTTGTAGACGCCCGCTTCTTTGAAACCGGTGTCCGGACCTCGACGGCCGACAACCTTGTTGAAGCTGAATCGCTGACCGGGAGCCATGACGAAGCCATCGATCTTCTCCGACGCCGTCCGAATGTTTGCCGAGCGAGAAACCTTGCCCTCCGAGAAACGCGTGGAGAACTCGCTGCGCACCTCATTGATGTTTGCCAACTCTTCGTCGGTCACCGTCTTTTTCGCTTCGCGGATAGGGATCGACGCGACCTTGTCGCTGGAAAGGGCTTCGATGACGGCGTCGCCTAATGCTTCCGTATCAAGTTCACGTCCGGCCACTTCGGCGATCCGCTCGAAGCGACCATTGTTGAAGGTGACGCGTGCGGGCCTTGGTTTGGAGACGTTCGCGCTCACAAAGTCAGCAAGACTCTTGACCGTCGTGCTTGCCTTCTTAAACTTGATGGGGAACTTGCCGTTCTCATCGGTCTTATCGACGATGCCCTTGGCGTTCTCCCAAAAATCTCGAAAGTCGATGGAGGCGAGGGAGCCCGCATCGTCGATGGTGACGCCCATTTGGCCCGGGCGTGCGGTGTATTCCTTGTTCGCCTCTTCCAGGCGTAGAGTGATCTCGTGGGCCTTTTCAGCTTCCCACCAGGTTCGGATCTTCTTGGCTGCCTCGTCCTTGGTCAGCCCTCCGATTTCGATCATCCCAACCCGCGTTCCGGGGGCCGCAACCGGCACATAGCCGGTCGCCGCGATCGTTACCGACGCGGTTAATCCAATACCCAAAACACCCGTGATCCAGAGACTCGGCTTCATCATTCCTTGCGAACCTAAATTATGCGGAAATCCCCGCTAACTTTTCTACGTTCTTAGATGGGTTTTGGTATCGTTTTGTTCGCTTAATCCGCCTAACGGCCCCATTCGAGGATTTGAAGCTATTTGAACAGTTTCGAAAGCGCCGATGGTTGCGCAAACCAACCGGTGCTACGAAAGGCCCACGGGCGCTCTGATGGGGCCCTCGCCGGTACAATGAGACATGCCCAAGCTCGTCTGGCTCAATGGATCGGTTATGCCGTTGGAAACGGCCACAGTCAGCGCCGCCGACCACGCCCATCTCTATGGCGACGGCTTGTTCGAAGGCATCCGCTTCTACGATCGCCGAATCTTCAAGTTCGATGAGCACCTTCGCCGTCTCTATCACGGCATCGCCTATCTTGGCTTCGAGATGCACATCGCGTACGACGATCTTCGCGAAATCGTGCTCGACACCTGCCGCCAAGCGGATCTTCCCGATGGTTACATCCGACTAAACGTAACCCGCGGAACCGGCCTCGGGCTGGACCCCAAGAACATCGATCGGCAGCCGAACGTGATGGTCATGGTTTCGACCCTGAACCTGTATCCGCCGGAGAAGTACGAGATCGGCCTTTCCTGCAATCTCTCGCCCCTCCGTGTGATCCCTGCCGACTCGCTCGATCCCCGTGTCAAGTGCATCGGCCGCTACGCTTCGAACATCCTCGCCAAGCAGATTGCCAACCGCCAGGGCGCGGGCGATGCGCTCCTGCTCAACCACGAAGGCTATGTCGCTGAGGGCACAGGCAACAACGTATTCTTCGTCAAGGATGGCGTCATTCGAACGCCTCACTCGAGTTGCGGCATTCTGGAAGGATGCACTCGAAATGCGGTCATCGAAGAAGCTCGAAAAGCGGGCTATCAGGTGGATGAGACCTTCTTGACCGTCTTCGATATTTATTGCTCGGATGAAGCCTTCTTCACAGGCACGGCCACGGAAGTGATCCCGTTCGTCTCGCTGGACGGCACCAAGATCGGATGCGGCACGCCGGGCGAGGTTACGATCGAAATGATGCGTCTCTTCCGCGAAGCCACGAAGAGCGGATTTGAATTCTGACGTCTGTGATAACTGCGGGGGGCTCGCTGGCAACCTAGTCAAAGAGCGCCACGCGGAGCGGTGGCTCTGCAACGCGTGCTTAGACCATGAGTACCCTGAGCTGCGCATCGGGCCACTTCGCAAAGCGTTTCAGCGCCCACGCATGATGGTGGGCAAGTGTCCGAACTGTGGCTGCACGCAAGAGCAGCTTGAGGCGACCAGTTTATGTGGGTGCCCCCTATGCTACGAGGCGCTCGACGTGCGAAGGCTCCCATCGCAGCCGCTGAGCTAGTTCAGATCGTCACTTTCCTCGTGTCACTTGGGACGTTAGATTCGTCTAGAAAGGTATTGTTAGCTTGGAGATTAGGATGAAGAGTGTTGGATACGGATTGTTGACCCTGTTTTCATTGGTTGCCCTCAGCGGATGCGGCGGCGCGCAATCGGGAGTCGTCGTGCTTCCCGATCCGGTTATCCGGTTCATAAACGCTTCCCCGAACTCGACGGCGCTCGACTTTGCGGCCAACGATGTGGTCGTCGGGAACAACGTGCCGTACCTCGGCTCAAATCCCACATTCGTTTCGCTTGAACAGGGCGATTACGACCTGATGGTGGTCGAAGATGCCGATCCCGAGACCCAAGCACTCGAAGTCTCCCAGTTGAACCGGAACCAGGATTACATTTCCGTAGCCATCGGCTTGGTGACCCCGCCGAACACCGAATTCGACAAGCGGCTCCGCGCTACGGCAGCCCCGTTCAATCGAATCCGACCGAACGGCGATAAGGCTCGCCTGCTTGTTTTTAATGCATACAACCGATCGATAGGGAACGAGAACCCGAGCATAGACTTCCAGAATCCGGGCGATACGCCGACGTTTGTCATTAACGACATCCCGTTCGGCGAGGGCCGCGAGATTATCGTCGACGCGACGAGTCAAGTCTTTGTCGCCCGCCGAAATGGAACTGAGTTCGAACTTACTCCGCAGAAAACGTTCACTTTCCAGGGTGGCAAGATCTACGCTGCAATCGTGAGCGGCATCGAAGATGAGGCCGGTGCTCAAGCCCCTAAGATCACTTACATCGAACTGCAAACCCGCTAACGATAAGCGAGCAGTTTTTCAACATGCTTGGCGATCACGTCGAACTCGATGTTCACGGGATCGCCCTCTTGTTTGTCGCCAAGGTTCGTGACGGCTAGGGTGTGTGGGATGACGGCCACGGAGAACTTGCCGTTCTCCGGCCGTACAAGAGTGAGGCTGATTCCATCGATGCAGATCGAGCCCTTATCGATCAGGTATCGACCGTCTGAGTCCTTGACCTGAAAGGTAAATCGCTCCCCATCGATTCCGACAAGTCTGCCGACGGTATCGACATGCCCCTGAACGATGTGGCCGCCGAATCGATCCATCGGCCGCATCGCTCGCTCGATGTTTACCTGCGACCCCGACGAGAGGGCGCCGAGAGCTGTGCGAGAAAACGTTTCCTCGCTGAGATCGAATCGCAAACCCCGGTCATCGGGAAGATATGTGAGGCAGCAGCCGTTTACCGCGATGCTCTCGCCGACCTGCCAAGGATCGCCGCCATCGGCGACGCCCTGGACGATCAGAACCCCGTCGGAGAGAGAGTGAACTCGGCCCAGCTGCTGAATTATCCCGGTAAACATCAGAAAGAGCCTACATCCTCGCGAGCCTTGATGTTCAGAACGAGGGCCACGCAGGCTAAGCAAAGCCACATTGCCGTGCCGCCGTAACTGAGGAAGGGAAGCCACAGACCCACGACGGGAAGCATGCCATACACCATGCCCAAGTTAGCCACCGTATGGAATGCGAAGATCGTGAGGACACCCGCTAACACCCCCTTATGAAACTGGTCCGTTGCCCGCACCATGATCCACCAGATCCGGAAAAAGAACACGGCGTAAGCGCTGAGGAGAAGCCCAATCCCAAAGAGGCCGCCCTCTTCACCCAGTACGGTGACAATGAAGTCGGTCTCCTGCTCTGGAACGGCTTTGACGGCCTTCATATCGCCCTTCAAATACCCCTTGCCAAGCAGCCCCCCCGAACCCGTCGCGGTGACACCCTGGTTGACCTGATATTTGTTATCCGGCGTGGGATGAATCATCGCAATGACCCGCGCTAGCTGATAGTTCGTCAGGATGCCAGGAATGCGCACGGCAGCCACGACGCCCCCCATGAGGGCTAGTGCGGCGAGACCGATGTAGCGCGCCTTTACGCCTGCGCTCATCGCCATCGCGAACCACATGGCGAGGATCGCGAGCGTTGCGCCGAGATGAGGCTGCTTGAAGATCAGGGCCATCGGGATGAGGACGTGGATGAAGCTGAGGGCAAAGGCGCCGAAGGTCTTCGCCGTTTCTTTGCGGTTCGCCCAAAATGCCGCCAAGGTCAGAGCGAGCAGAAGCTTGGACAGCTCCGAAGGCTGGAACTGCCGAATCGGCCCGAAGGTGATCCAACGCTGCGCATCGCCTCCCCGCTTCTCCCCGATCAAGAGCACGAGGATGAGCAGAGCGATGTTGAACGCGTATAGCATCCACGTGTATCGCCGCCAAGTGCTCGGCTTGACTACCAAGAAAATCAAGAACGGGACGACGCCGAGGACAAGGTTGGTCGCTTGACGCCGAAAGAAGGCTTGATTCGTATCGTGATCGATGCTGTAAAGAGAGAGCATCCCGAACAGCACGAGAACAACGCTTGAGAGCATCAGCCACCAATCGTAGTTGGCGATCATGCGGAGCGCTCCCGCGAGGCCGGTGTGTGAGCGAGGAGGGGACAGGGAAGCCAATGGCCTACTCCTCTGCGGCAAGGGAGGTGCGCGTTATCGCATCCCCATAGCTACACTTCACGATGCCCTTTCCTTTGGCAAACCAAAAATCAATCTTTCGCTTGCTGGGCGCGCCGGCGCTTGAATCCACAAAGAGACTAACCGTCGCGTGAACGGTTTCGAGCCCGGTTTCCGGAATACGGCTGACTTCGGTAGAGATTTCGGCCCACGACTTGCGCGTAATGCCGCCGCTTTCCTGACTGCCGCTCCATTTCCAAGTGTCGCCAATATTCATCGGCGTCTTCAAAAGCGGCAAAGAAGGCTTGTAAGTCTCCATGCTCATCTCGATCAGCCCAAAGGTGGTCGCGTCTGAGGCATACCGCTCGACCTGGATCACACTATCACTCGCGAGGAGCTCAAATGTGACGACGCCTTTGGCTTCTTTTCGGCGCATGGAAACGGGCACGATGTAGCTCGGAAAACTAAGCTGTCCCTTGGGGGAGAAAAGCGCATCGGGGGCAAGATCGTGGATCGTCACGCTCAGGCCTGAACCGGGGGGACTTGGTGCCGGATTCGAACTTGGACGACATGACGCGCCACCGAGGGTCAGGACAACGGCGCCCCCCGCAACCAGAGACGCAGACCCGACAACCGGCAGAGACAGTTTCATGAGCGGCAAAGTCGGGATCAAGATCGCGCTACCAGCCGCCTCCCGTGATTTTGGTGAGCTTGACGACGCGAGTCATCTTACTCTTCTTCGTGGTGGTGATTTCGTTCATTTCGATCATACCGACGCCCTTGGCGTAGATCGCAGTTTGCTCCACCTTGCGGGCCAAATCGTCTTCACCTTCGCTACCCGAGGCTTTGAATTCGATCGTGGGTAGGTCTTTGCCGAAGACGTTACGAATCTTGCCCTTCTTTGAAGAAAAGTCGAAGGTCAGTCCATCGCCGCCCGCCCATGTCCAAGACGTGCCACTTTCGGAAATCTTCAGAACGGGAATTGGCGGGTCGATCTTCTTCTTGTCCCAGTCGGCGACGATATAGACATCGCCGTCCTTAACCTGATAGAAGAACTTTTGGGCTTCAACCCCTTGCAGTTTCGTCGCCACTGGAATCATCTCAGCCTCGCCGACGAGGGCCATGGTTCCGACAACGTCCACTGAAACGGTGGTCGACTTGCCGATGGTCGTCCTATACTCCCGACTCACTCCGGGAGTCAAGAAGAAGTAGTCCGCGGCGGTTTCCGCCGCCGGAGTCTGAGCTTGTGAAGAAACGAGTCCGAGGAGAAGGGGAATCATTTAACCGCCATGAGCGTGCGCTCGTTCGTCGTCTTTCCGTCGAAAAAGACCATGGAGAGCTTGACGGTTCCGACGCCCTTCGCATACCAGGCCGTCATTTTGGCTGTACGCTTGGAGCCTCCCGCTTGCATCTCGACGTCCGCCGTCACTTTCATTGCATCATACGTTCCAAGGGGCACGGTAATCGTCTCAGGTCCGATAATTCGGCTGTCGAACTTGGAAATCGTCGTGCCGGAAGCTTCGATCGGTTTATCGAGCTTCCAAACCTTACCGGCTTCGACTTTCGCGGGCAGTTCCATCTGAGGCTTGTCGAGTTCGCTCGCCCCCAGATTGATGGAATAGACGCCGCTCTTGTCCAAAACCAGTTCGGAGTCCGGGAATTGAGAACTCAGTTCCCCGCCGAAGACCTGCTTGAACTTTGCCTTGCCATCCGCGTACTCCAAGAGTTGGAACTCTGTCTGCCCATTGAGATCGGGCGAGCCCTTCTGCTTCGAAACCATTTTCAGCGCCTTAGTCGCCCCAAGCCCGTAGTAATCAAAACCATCATGCTTGAGATCGGCCGGAAGGTCGGCAAGAGTCGGCGTCTTGGCCGCATCCGCTGACGTCTTCTGCGAAGGATCAGCCGTTGTTCCGGTGGTGCCGGTTGTGGTTTGCTTTGTATCTTCTACCGGCGGCGTAGTGCTACCGCATCCGATAGCGAAGAGGGCTAGGATCAACCAGGAGAACCGTTTCATAGTTATATCTACTTAACCGTCGATTGAAGGAGCGTCAGGGTCACCTTTTCGGCGCCGGCTTGGCCGCGAACGACCTGCTGCAATCGAACCATACCCAGTTTAGGCGAGAACCAAGCGATCGATTCCATGACGCCCGCGAGAGGAACCTTTTTCCCGGCCGTATCCGTCGCTTGACCCTTCAGTTCATAGAGGGAGGCGACGCGATAGGCGGAAACCTGATCGGTCGCCGTGTCCGTAAGCTGGGCACCATCGAGCGTGACCTTGCCCTTGAACGACGAAGAAATACCAAGGGCCGAGGGTCCTGTGCCCTGATACTCGACGATCTTGCCGTCTTCGATCGGGAAGGGAAGCACCGGTTGGGCGGGGCTGAACGTGCCCGTCTTGCCGGCACCCGTTACCGAAACTTGATAGAGGCCCGTATCGTCCATGCGCCAAACCTGCGTCGACTTGACCACGTCGTCCTCGCGAACTTCCATGGTGATCTGCTTGCCCTGCGCGGTCTCGTCGACCTTCTTGATCTCCATGGTCACGTTTTGCTTCATGACGCGAGGCTGTCCCTGAACGTTGGCTTCGGAGACCGATTCGAACGTCCACTGATTGCCGACCGCGACCGGAAAGAGCGTCGGGCCATCACCCGCGGCTACTTTTTGAATGGGGACGGTCTTGATTTCCGACGGCTTGTAGGTGCCGCCGCCCTTGGACGAGCCGCACCCGACGGCCATGCATGCGCATGCGCAAAAAACGAGATTCCTGACTTTCATGGTTTGGTTTGTTTCCTATTCAAATAGTCCACGGTTTCCTGAGCTAACCCTCGCTCCGGAAGCTGTGTGATCGCCACATAGGACTGCGCCAACTCGTGCTTAATCCTAGGCGCCGCGATTGCGATGCCATTGTGGATTACTAAGAGTTGCGTGCCGATGTTTCCTTTTCGACTGAACTGCCACAGACGGTTCCGTCCCTCAGGCGTCAAATTCAGTGCCATATCGTAAAGTTTGCGCTTTGTCGTGGCTTGCACCTCGGTCAATTGAGCCGAATCGATAAAGTCTTCGTTGAGAATTACGCTCGCATTGCTTAAGACGGTTGTCGGAGCTTCGGCATACTGTTTCGCCAGTGCTTCTTTATCGGCGCGAGACCTGAGCGCGTAGCGGATGTCCACTTTTTCGCGTGGGTTCTCCTGAAGGCGCGTCGCGGACTCCAAGTAGCTGCCCTTGATGGTCTCCGGGGTGGGGTTAAAGTCGTCGATAAACAACTTCTCGACATCGATCGTGAATTGGGGGCGGTACGGAATGGTGACCGGCGCCATCAGCGTCTTGATCTCCCCTTCTACGGAAACTTTGATCGGAACCTCGGCTTTGATCACGATTCCGTTGCGAATCGACGAAATTCGAATGCTGTCGAGGGGTGTCCCGTCGAGTTTGATGTTGAGGTCTTGCTCCAACTTCGCTTCGAGCGCTTTGTCCCCATTAATGGCCTTCATCACGTCATCGGCTTTCCACTCAATGTTGAAGCCGGGCATCTCCGCGTTGCGGAGCATGTCGTTCATGGTAGTGACGAGCTTGCCGAGGGCGACCGTGTCGCCTTGCAGCGTCTGCAGCAACTCTCTCAAAGGCACGCGCTTTTTATTGGTGCCCTGTTCGGAGTCCGGATCGCTCATTTCACCGGGGTCGAGGTCGTCCGCGTCAGACAGTTCGACAAGTTGGGCGATCTGGTTGGAGACGATGATCTTGAATCGCTTTCCGGTGTTGATACCGACGATGGCGAAGTTGCCGGGCTTGAGGTCCGCGAACTGCAAACTATCGACCACGCGGGCCGAATAGACCTGGTACCCGTAGTACGCGCCGGCTCCAAGGAGGACGGCACCGATCGCTATCTTATGGGAGCCTCGAAGCTTCATGCGAATTCCAGAATGGAGAATGGCACTCACGCCGAAATATAACCACCGAAGTGATCCTCTGGTGCCCTAGATTCTACCTTCGCTACTCGCTCGGATTAAACCCGGCATAAAGCCTTCCCGAGATTGAGGTGAGCAAAAACGAGATTGCGGCGCAAACGGTCGCCCCCGCCAACGCCGCCAGATAAGGCGGAACGCGCAACGCAATGAGGCCGACGAGCACGATCGCGGGAGGGGCCGCCGTAATCACGATGGCCAACAAGATCATCAAACCGCGGAACTGCCGTTGGCTCACGTCTTCCAAATCCGGGAAGATCATCGTCACCAAAAAGACCGCGCTCGACATCAGCAGCGAGAAGAAGGGGCTCGCGATCAGCGAGCCGACGACGAAGGGCCAAAGAAGCGGGCGCAACGCCAAAACTCCCATCGCCCCGATCGCTGCCGGCAGACAAGCCACGAGCGATTTGGACGCGACTTCGAACCAGACAATCTTCGTCCCTGAGAACGGCAAGGGCTTTTGAAGGTCTACCCGACGAAGAACTTCGATAAACCCTGTCTGCGAGATAGCCAGCGAAACGGTCATCACGACCAGCGCCTGAAACGCCATAAGGGCCAGGCCCGGGGCCATGTCGACATCGTCGTCTGGAAACAGAACTGGCATCACGCTCATCGCAACTCCCATCACGGTGAGACCCACGAGCATCGGCAGCATCGTGCGGGGAATCAGCAGCAGTTCTTTCCAGAGCAGGGCGTAGGCGCCCGTCCACTTCGAGTTCTGGAAAAACTTGAGCTTGAGAAAGCGCCCCTTCCGATCCCGCGCCGCCTGGGCCGCCATGCCCGTGAGATCGCCGGCTCGGCGCATATCATTTGCCGACTGCACCGTGAGCGCGCGCACGGCGGCTTGATCGTAAAGCCAGTCGATCTGCCGAAGCATCATTCCAATCCCGATGATCGGAACGATGATCAGTCCGCCCAGCCCGATGGCGAGATTCTGTCCCATCGTCTGTGAAAATGGGGCGAGCGTGAACTCGGTCGCAAACGTCGCCGAGAAGAAAAAGACCCGCAGCAGAGGATCGCGCGTGAAGGCGATCAGTTGTGCCCCCGTGTGAATGTCTCGCAAATTGAAGGCGATGTAGGCGATCATCGCAATCAGCGCCGCGCTGACCGACCACCCGAGAATGCGCCGGTTGCGCGTGCTGTCCTGGTCCGACCGGTTCACATAGAGGCTGATCGCGTAAGTAAGAGAAATCCAACCCAGCGCGATCAGGAGCCAGCTTACGAACATGAAGCGGAGCGTCAATCCGCCGTATTGCGGCATATTCCGGAAGATCGCCTCCCAACCCATCTGGGCGGGCTTGATGCCGATGATCGTGAGGATCAGTGGGAGGAAGACCACGAAAAGGTAGTCCCGAAAGAGCCGGAAGAACATCACAACGCGCGGAGATACGGGAGTGGGGAAGAGGACATCGACATCCGCGGGCCGGTAGTTCAGATTCGCCGAGGTAACGCCCAGCAGCATGAAGATGGACAAGAAGACCATCACTCCGAACACCAGGGCCTGGATCACATCCAGTGGCGGCAGGGCAAGTTGCCCCACGGCGCTCGAGGGCAGCCGGGATGGTCCGTTCATCGCAGGCCGCATGAAGACGAGGAAATAGTAGCCGAGCAGGAAGACGGTCGCGATCAATCGTCGCGGCGTAGTGAGGCCCCTTTTGACGCTGTTGAACAGCGATCTATAGGTTAGATACAGGAGGGGCTTTAGGCCGTTCATCAGTTAGTTCAAGGAAGACATCCTCCAGGCTTCGGCCTTCCATTTGACGAGCCGTCTGCAGTTCGGCCAAGGTGCCCTCGGCGACTTTGCGCCCGCGGGTCACGATTAAGACTCGGTCGCACAGCTTTTCCGCCGTATCCAGCAGGTGAGTGGAAACGAGGATCGCCGCTCCATCTTGCTTTGCCCGGCGCAATTCCTCCTTGACTTCCACAACACCGGCCGGATCGATACCGATGATCGGCTCGTCGAAGAGAAAAACGTTGGCGTCGTGAACCATGGCGCAAGCGATCGCCAGCTTCTGGCGCATGCCTTTCGAAAGGGTGGCCACGAGGTCATCCTTCTTCTCCATCAAGTTGTAGCGATCGAGCAACATGTCGCGCTTCAACTCGTAGACGGGCAACGTGTTGAAGCACATCGCCACAAACCGCATGTGCTCGTCGACGGTGAGAAGTTCATACAAAGAGGGAAGCTCAGGCACGAAGGCCAGCCGGGACTTCGCTTTGGCTTGATCGAGGTGCAGATCGTGGCCGTTGATCAGAATCTGACCGGAATTGGGTTTCAGGATTCCGCAGACGCATCGGAGGGCCGTCGTCTTGCCCGCTCCGTTCGGCCCCAGAAGGCCCACGATTTCGCCGGGGTGGATGTCAAAACTGAGATCATTAACCGCGCGAACATTTTTGTATTCCTTGACCAGATGGGAAACTTGGAGCACCGGGATGGATATACCCGTGTTCGGCTCCCACGGGTTGCATCGATGGGCCCTGCATCCTTAAGCGAGACGCAAATGTAGGTCGGGGTGGAGGGCGATGGGCTTATAGGGCAAACAAGGCTCATAGGGCGGATAGGATGCCTTTAGCTCCTGGGCTCCCCTTCCTATTCGCCCTATTTGACATATCCGCCCTATAAGCCCGATTCGCCCCACAGTTGCCTTCAGTCCTTGTACGGATCAATGACGTCTTCACCCGCCATCGCCACACCGATCGGCGTGAGCGTATGCAGGACCTCGATCGACTCGTGGTGATGATGGAGCACCGCCGGCAGCCGCTTGTAGCAGTGCGGCGACTCGTCCGTTCCGGCGCCTCGCAGAGTAACGCCGCGCTCCCGGATCCAGTCCGTCATCATCTCCCGGGTGACCGCTCCGCCTTGGCGAATGCCCTTCTTGACCTTGCCCGCAGCTTGGGTTCGCGACATGACGCGCCCCGCCCCGTGAACGGTGGAGTAGAGACCTTCCTTCGATTCCTCGGAATCGACGCCCTGAAGGATCACTGAGATATCGCCCATCGAGCCGCCGACGAACCCCTTCTGGCCGGGAAACGCGGGCGTCGCGCCCTTGCGGACGACCCACATATCTTCACCGAAGTGATTCTCACGCCACGCGAAGTTGTGATGGTTGTGAACCGACTCCACAATCTGGGCACCGAACATTTCGGCGACCTTCATGCACACCCAATCCCGGCCCGCATAGGCGTACCGTCCGGCGAGTTCCATGAGCATCAAGTAGTCATCGCCAAGCGACGTCCCCGTTCGGAGCAGCACGGGCTCGACGAACATCCCATCGCTCCCGCCGCCTTCCTTGATGAAAAAGCTGGCGATGTGATGCCCCAGCCCGCGCGATCCGAAGTGAACGCCTACCCACACGCGATCCAGCTCGTCGATAAAGATATCGACGTAATGGTTCCCCGAACCCACGGTGCCGAGTTGGTTCTGTGCGGCCTGCCGCTTGAACTTCGCCACCGGATGCTTCCAGGCGGGATCGTCGTAGAGCTCATGCTCGACGCGGACATCATTGTTCTGGCCAATCCCAAAGGAAATGGCCTTCCAAATGTCATCCATGATCATGTCGATATTGCGCCGTACTTCGTCGGCATCGATATCGAGGCGCACGGCCTTGTTGCCGCACGCGATGTCGTAACCCACGCCGGATGGACTGATGTGGTCGGTGTAAGCAACCACGCCCCCGATCGGCACACTGTAGCCGACGTGATGGTCGGCCATCAAGGCCGCGCGGGCAGCGGTACGCGCGCAGGTTTCAATTTGCCGCACCGCTCCTTCTTCGATCGGATCTCCCCAGATCGGAATGCTTCCATGCTTAATCATAAGGTGGATTCTGACGGCTCCGGACGGCCACCGGTTCCCTTGGAAGTTTGCGGGGTGGGTCTAAAGGTCTCGTTCCTCAATCGCTCCCCCTTTCGTCGTGACTCTCGGCTGTTCATGCCACACGCCCTCGTGTGGCATGCCGCTCAGCCGTCGGATAGGACAACCTGGAGTCACGGCTCGTTTAGTAGCCAGTCAAGGATCCCACATGGCTCCCAGCTTGTTCATGCCACACGCCCTCGTGTGGCATGCTGCCCAGCCATCGGATACGGCAGCCCGGACTCCGGACTCATTTGGTCGCCGGTCGGTACTCCACACGAGGGCGTGTGGAGTGAACCATGCTTCAACCCTTTTCGCCACCCGTCCACGGGTGGCGAAGCTGATCAGCTATCGCACCACGACAACCCGGCACAGATGATCGCAAGGCGATCCTCCGGAAGCCCCAACGGGCCAAACCCAAGCCGGCCCCGAGGGCCGCGCGAGGCTGGGTAGGCCGCCACAAACAAAGGCCCGAAGGGCCAGCCGCGCAGGACGAAGGCGTTAGCCAAAGGAGACGCGACTGGGCCTTCGGCCCGATTGGGCAGAGGCAAGAGTAGGCACGGTCCGACGACAGCCGGAATCAGGAC
>JBKJIP010000386.1:0-5439 GCA_046598515.1 Fimbriimonadaceae bacterium
CACCGGAGCCACAACTCGTTTCCGCTTGGCCGCAACGGCTCATCGTCACGCAGTTGGCGATCTGCTATTTCACGACTTCCTGGCACAAGTGGTACGGCAACACCTGGCAGAACGGAACGGCCACCTGGTTTCCGACCGGTCTCCACGAATTCGACCGATTCCCAGTTCCCGCCTTCATGGAGCGCCAGCCCTTCATCGGCTTGACAACCTACGGCACCCTTGTCGTCGAGCTTGCGATGGCGACCGTGGTTTTCTATAAGCCCTGGCGCAAGTGGGTTCTCATGGTGGGCCTAGGTTTGCACGGCTACATCGAGTACCGTTTCAACATCCCCTTCTTCGCGCTCACGATCGTCACGGGCTACATCGCTTTCTACGAGGGAGATGAGGTGGCGGGGTGGGTGAAGCGATTTGTTGCGCGATGGTTTCCAAAATGGGCGCCAAAGTCGGTCGAGGAAGCGACCGCCACGGCCTAGTTGCAACTGCCGCCTCGATGAGCCTGTACTTGGTGAGCGATGACGAGACCAAAACTAGTCGCGATTGGGTTTGCCATAATTGCAGGCGTAGGGATTCTCGCCGCATGGTTCGCCCGGCCACGCCCGATCACCTTCCCTGGAGCAATGCCACCTGCAACCATCATAGGTCCACAGGGCGAGGATTACGCAACATGGCTCCCGTTTTTGCGGAAGAAGGATCCTCGAATCACTGATCGCCCGCCGGCTGCCGCAATAGCTGGTTTCTTAAAGTGGGCTGGTGGTCGGACTCGGGAGAACGCGCCGTATTTTCGGATCGGCAGTATTAACATGGCTGCCTTGACAGGTGCAGTCGAGTGGCCCGACGGCAAGCGAGAGCTACTTACTCCAATTCCATTCGTAAACGAGGAGAAGAATCGCGACGCGGTTCTCGTGGATGGGGACAAAGAATGGAGAGTTCGGCTACCGTACAATCCTTCCATTGGCGGCCCAACTATTCCCCCCGCTACGGCAACAACGGGCCCCTGGAAGCTGACGGCAACGCCAGAACCATGGATCGCGAGTTTGCAGGGGCTCGACTTTACGATCCTTGTGGAAGGGCCGCGCAAAGCCACGCTATGGCTCAGCAAGAGCACGAACGCGATGGGTCAGGTCTATACAACCGTCGACAGCGTCCAAGTTGGAAAGCCATCCAAAGTTCAGATGGACCTGTCGCTGTTGTGGGACACCATCACCGAAGTCGAAGCCGTCGCCCTTCAATACACTGTCGGAGGACAAGATGAACTCGTCGACTCCACCGGAAAGATTTGGAAGGTAGATTCGTTGCCACCGCCGGGTTTTCTCGCTCTACGCTGCAACAGTGCGGGCGAAGAGTGGTGGCTTGCAAATCTGACAGGAATCGATGGCAAGAGACCAAAAGCCTACATCCCCCCTGCAATAAAGAAGGGGACGGTCATCAGGGTGACTGGTTTCCGAAAGAAATCCGAACACAAGCTCTACATGCTTCTGAACGTGCCCCCGATTCTCAACAGTTTCTAGCGAGAATCCGCCTGTCATACTTGAGACCATGCGGCTGCCGAAATTCACGCACAAAACCCCCGGGTTCGGCATCACGAAGAACACGTACATGACGGTGCTGGCCGCTCAGGCGGCACTGCCTTCGATTCTTCAAATCATCAATCCCAAGGGCCGTGAGGTCAGCGCCTCAGTGCCCCCGGATGCGGCGATCGATGGATTTGGCGTGCCTTTGTCGTCCAACACTTCGAAGGATGAACTGGGTCAGCCTCTCATGCGTGGGGCGCATGCTATAACTACGAAGGACCGCAAAACGGTCCTCAGGATGCTCGTGCTCAGTAAAGAAGAGGCCGGGTTCGATCCAGGCCCATTTCTTCGGAGCTCGCTCGCCCAATCCCTCGATCCGGAAACCGTAGCGCGAGTAAGCGCGACTTGGACGCTGATGCAGCTTACGTTCGAGAGCCACGACCCCATGGTCTATGACTCGATGAAATTTCTCCTCGCCGTCTGTGCGCGAACGGCGGAACTCACGGGCGGCGTGGTCGCGGACCCGATCTCACAAACCTACAAGCTTCCCCTGGAGGTCTTCCACCAGCCTCAGGCTGATCCCCGCATCGATGCCCGCGACGTGGTGAACGTGATCGTGCGCCCGAAACCGGGGATTGGCAACTGGGTCTTCACTTACGGCATGCAAAAGTTTGCGTTGCCCGAGCTCGAGATGATCGGGGTGAGCGATATCTGGGTCGAAACCGCGCGGTCGTTGCTGATTACACTTTGCCAAGGGGCCCTTTTAAGCAAGCCCTATGGGCTTGCGGATCGCGTAGGCGACCGGGCGTGCATGCTCGAAGTGGGGCCAGGAGGATTGGATCGCGGGGCTTGGGAAGGTATCGAGTGCTTCGAGCTCCTCCCGCCCACCGGCCGCACTCTGGATGAGGCTCTGGCCGCCTGGAAAGCCTCTCTATGAATCAGGATGCCCTCAAGGTCGCCTTGGAGGCGATCCGGCGCAAGGATCGCTTCGAGTCGGAGCTGAGGACCCTTCTTATCGACAAAGGATTCGAAGCTCAACCCGTCGTAGACTATCTGAAAGGGCGTAAATTTCTGGACGACGAACGCGTAACCCAGGTCGAAGCCGAACGCCTCACACGCAAGGGCTTGGGACCTGACCGCATCCGGGCTGAACTCGAGCGAAGGGGGGCGCCGGACGATCTGATCGATTTGGTTTTGAGTGTTTCGACAGACCCCGCCGAAGTGGCGCGGACCGCCTTCCGCAAAAAGTTTCCGAATGGTGCCGACCGGGCGAAGGCGATGCGGTTCTTGCTTTCGCGTGGATTCGAAGAGGACCTCGCCGCGTCTATCCTCGAGGATGTTCCGGAATGAGCGGAGCGATCATTACGCTCCTGATCACCCTGACCGTGGCTTTGGTCGCCGTGGTGGGAGCGCTTCTGGCCGTGATTATGAAGGGCGCTCAACCCAAGAGCCTCCCTTTAGCGCCAGCGCCAGCCGTTCCAGAAACACCAGTCGTCCGAACTGAGGTTGTCACCAAGCATATTGTTGAGCCGCCCGATCCCGAGCGACTCCGCGAAATCCTCCGCGACGCGGTAGAGCGTGGCGCGGTCGGTTACGCGATGGAGACGGCGACCACTTCTGTGCCGCTCGCGGGCGAAGACCTGAAGGGCCGCATCGTGGGGCGAGAAGGCCGGAACATGCGGGCGTTCGAGCAGGTCACGGGCGTCGATTTGCTCATCGATGAGACCCCCGATGCCGTCGTCCTCTCCTCCTTCGATCCCTACCGCCGCGAGGTCGCTCGGCTTACGCTGGAAATGCTAATCAAAGAGGGGAAGATTCAGCCGAGTCGGATCGAAGAAGTATTCGCGATTGCTAGCAAGCAGGTCGACCTGGACATGCTCGATGAAGCCAAGTCCGCCGCGAAGGCGGCCGGCGTGTCAGATTTGAAACCCGAGATTCTCAAGGCTCTGGCCCGGTTGCGCTTCCGGACGAGCTACGCGCAGAATGTGCTCGAACACTCCGTCGAAACGGCCAGGATCGCTTCGGTCGTCGCCAAAGAGATCGGCATCGACGCCAAAGCTGCCACCCGCGCCGCCCTTCTCCACGATATCGGTAAGGCCCTCCCTCCGGAATGGAAGGGACCGCACGCCATTGCCGGTATGGAGTTTTTGAAGTCGCAGGGCGAGAAGGAGCCGGTGCTTAACGCGGTCGGCGCCCATCACCGGGAGATCGAGCCGAACTGTTTGGAAGCCGAGCTGGTGATCCTCGCCGATAGCCTCTCGGCCTCCCGTCCGGGCGCGCGCAGCGAAGCCGTCGAGTCCCTTCTCCAGCGCCAAGCTCGACTTGAGGAGATCGCTCTGGCCGAACCTGGCGTTCAGCGCGCCTATGCCGTGCAGGCCGGGCGTGAACTTCGCGTTTTCGTCGATCCCGGGACCCTAAGCGACGCCCAGGCCGAAGAAGCGGCCGATAGAATTGCACAAGCGATCGAAGCGGAACGCCCGGAAGGCAACTTGGCTAAGCTGAAGATCACGCTCGTCCGCGAATTCCGCACTGACCGCCAAATCGGCTAAGCCTTCATAATCGTAGAGCATGCTGCAAGCAGTGGGGGCGAACCTCGTCTATTCGGACCATGGAAGGGAAGTTTTCGCATGCCGCGACCTCCATGTGACGATCGAGCCGAACGAATTTGTCGGCGTCCTCGGCCCGTCCGGCTCCGGCAAATCTTCTCTGCTGTACTTGCTTAGCGGCCTCAAGCAGCCGTCTTCGGGCGCGATTCTTTATGAAGGTCAGGATATGACCAAGATGACCGACCAGGGTCGCGCGAATCTGCGGCTCCAAGAGTTCGGCTTCATTTTCCAGTCTCCGTTCCTGTTAGGCTATCTGACCGCGCTTGAAAATATCATCCTCTCTGCAGGGGGAAAGCGAACGAAGGAGTCCGTGGATCAAGGGCGCGAGTTTCTGCACGCGCTGGGGATATCAGATTTAGAAGGCCGCTTCCCGCATGAGATGAGCGGGGGACAGAAACAGCGAGTCTGTGTCGCGCGAGCCCTGCTCGCAAATCCGAAAGTCATCTTCGCCGACGAGCCGACGGCGGCGCTGGATCACACGAACGGCATCCACGTGGTGGAGCTCTTAAACGAGCATCGCGGCACCGGATCGCTCGTCATGGTCACCCACGACGAAACCATGCTCGCCTCCGCGACGCGGATTCTGCGGATTGAAGACGGGCGTGTGGTTTAGGGTTTATCAGCCACGTACTTCGTCGACGTATCGCAACGGGTGATGTGGGATCCACGACCATGCCGCGCCCGTGTCCGAGCGGCCAGATTGGCGATGACATCTCTGGCCAGGGCATCCGTTTCGAAAAGCATGGGAAATGACCATGGATCGGGAACCTTGGTGGAATCTCGACCCGCGATTTCCGAGTTGAGCGCATAACCCCACTTCGGAACCTTGTCGCATGAGAAAAGAGCCTCGTTCTTCACGTAGGGCATGATCTCGTCGTACCACCCATGTACAGGAAGCATCTCATTGAAATCCGACACATATATCTGGAGCCCCGTGCCCAACTGCTTCATGTGCGAAATGCAGGGATTCCGTCGACTGCCCTTATGTTGAGCAAACACCGGAAAGAGGATTGCACAGAGGAGGCCGGCTATTACGACGATGACAACTCCCTCCACCAAAGTCAACTTCTTCAGCATGCAAGCAATCCGAGACCTTCATCATACGGCAGGTTTTGCGCGGGACGGGCTTCCGCGTCCCACATGAGTCTTGTTGGCCGAACAAGACTCTGACCGGCGGGCTGGAAACCGTGCTGCCAGGTACCCTGTCTATCAATGAGTTTGGTCCAAGTGATCCCCCTGGGCGGAGTCGGGGAGATCGGCAAGAACTGCACCGTGATCCGGCAAGGCGACGATATCGTTGTCATCGACGTCGGCCTGAGCTT
>JBKJIP010000399.1:0-2630 GCA_046598515.1 Fimbriimonadaceae bacterium
GGATGGGCAAGGTTTCCGAAGCGACGGACACTCTGACCAAGGTGGTCAATGAGACGGGCAAGGTTAACTACGCCGTCGGCGAGAACCTCAGCCGCGACGCCCGCCTAGACAAGGAAGGCGGCCTCGGCGCGAACATCATGTCCTACTGGCTGAGCACGGCCTCCAAGCAAAGCCCGTTCTACGACAAGATCAAAGCCCGCTACGCCGAGTTCTGCACGAAGCTCAGCATCAAGCCCGATGAGATCGTGGCCAAAGAGAGCGGCTTCCTGCCCGTCCTTTCCATGGTGATCGAGGGCACGAAGGTGAACCTGTACGACAAGTACAGCGACCTCGCCATGATCGCCGGTAAGCCTGACAAAGCCGTCTTCTTCGATGACAAGTATAAGGGTCTCGTCGACGTCGTTTGGAAGAACGGCGACGTGCAGGCGTTCGTTGAGGACGAGTATCTCCTCCGCATCACGAGCCGCCTGGCCGGCTCCTACGTCGAGCTAAAGTCGCGCGATGCCGCCGTCCACAGTGACACGCGCATCACGGTCGGTATGTCCGAATCCGACCTGAATGACATCCTCGATCCAGAAGAGGCGGAGACAATCGAGCTATCCAAGCTGGGCAAGGCTGAAGAGTGGCGTTACTATGAAGCCTATTACTTCGGCGTTCTCGTCGAGGGCGGCAAGGTCACCGGAATCACCTTCACGCCGGTGGCAAAGGACTAGACACCATGTGGGCCGGGGTGGCAATGTACCCCGGCCTCCCTCTCCCGACCACTACCAGGCGTAATGCTCGGGGGATGTCTTGAACGGCGGGAAGATCGCATCGATCCGCTCCAACGTCTCCGCGGAGAGTTCGATCTCGGTCGAACGGATCGAGCCGTCGAGCTGTTCCATCGTTCGCGGCCCGATGATCGGGCCCGTAACCCATGGCTTCGTCATCGTCCAAGCGAGAGCGACGTTCGCGGGCTCCTCCCCAAGCTCGGCGCAAAGAGCTTCCCAGGCCGTGAGCTGATCCGCATGCTTGGCAATCGTGGCCTGCGCGTTCTCGTTCTGACGGCGCGTCCCGCCCTGGTTGTTCATCACGCCGCCGAGGACGCCGCCCGCCAAGGGCGACCACGGGATCACGCCAAGACCGTAATCAGCGCAGGCCGGCCCGACTTCGAGCTCGATATCCCTCTGGAGCAGCGAATACTTCGACTGCTCGCTGACCAAACCCAAGAAATTGCGCCGCTTGGCCGCTTCCTGAGCCTTCGCGATATGCCAACCGCCGAAGTTGCTGCTGCCCGCGTAGATGATCTTGCCCTGCTGGCGAAGCACCTCGTACGCCTCCCAAACCTCATCCCAGGGCGCGACCCGGAAGATGTGATGCATTTGGTAGAGGTCGATGTAATCCGTCTGAAGCCGCTGCAAAGAGGCATCGCAAGCACGGCGAAGATAGAGGGCGCTGACATTCTGGTTGTTCGGCCAGTTCTCCGACGGTCCCTTGCCCATCCGGCCGTACAGCTTGGTGGCGAGAACGACGCGCTCGCGCCGCTCGCCGCCGAGCGCGAACCAGTCGCCAATGATCTTCTCGGTAATCCCCTCTCCGATCTGCCAGCCATACACGTCGGCGGTGTCGAAGAAGTTGATGCCCAGTTCGAGGGCATGGTCCATGATGCGAAAGGCGTCTTCCTTCGCGGTGTCGACCCCGAAATTCATCGTGCCGAGGCAGAGGCGGCTGACGAGAAGTCCGGTGCGGCCGAGATAAGTTGTGGGAACGGGCATGCTTCGATTATGGGGCTTGCCGGAGAAGTGCCACCAACTCGGGCAGAGCCACTTCCGAAGGAGCCGCGATAATGGTCACGCCACGCTCGGGGACCGAGTCGGGGTTGATGCGAATCAAAGGCGTGCCTAGCGCCACCAAGAGGTCCGAAAACCCATATGAGACCACCCCGCTCGTCCCGACTTCGAGGCCAACATCGATAATCGGGATCGCCCGCTGGGCGGCTTCCAGCGCCGCGTAGCTCGGCGACTCGCCGAACCAGACGACATTGGGTCGCAGGCGGCCCCCGCAGCGGCAGCGGGGCAACGTATCGTGCTCGAATCTTTCCGGAAGGGACGAAACGTCGAGCGGCTCGACCGCCCCGCAGGCGAGACAGCGTGTCTCCAGGATGTTCCCGTGGAGCTTAAACACCCGCCGGGAGCCCGCTCGCTCGTGAAGGGGGTCGACGTTTGAGGTGATCAGCGTAAAGCCGCGAGCGATGCTTTCGAGATCGACAAGTGCTTTGTGCGCGGCGTTCGGCTGGGCACCCTTGCCCTGATGAATCCGCATCGCGTACCAATTCCAAACGATCACCGGGTGCTCGGCGAAGGCTTCCGGACTGGCCAGTTCGTAGGGATTCAACCCTTCGTAGAGCCCTTCGTTGCCACGGAAAGTTGGCAATCCGGAAGCAACCGAAATGCCAGCCCCGGTCAGAACCAGCACATTGCCGCGCAAGCGACGCCTAAGATCTTCCCCTATTTGCTCCAGGTCTGCCATGCGTAAATCCCTGCCATCACCACGCCGTAAACGGCGATTACCAGTCGCATTTTGTCCGGATCAAACCGTTGCGACCACTTACCCGCCAAGTAGCCCCCCAGAATCGAACCGATGGCCATGAC
>JBKJIP010000099.1:0-12809 GCA_046598515.1 Fimbriimonadaceae bacterium
GGGTCGGTGATGCCGTTTGGAAACACTTCGGTGGGCTCGCGCATAACGGTATTCCAGGGCGTATGCTGTTCGGCCGGTTCGCCCGCCACCGATGGGGGAGAGTCATATTGTATCGACTGGTAGCGTTTCCCGTAGAGGTACTTACTAATCACGCGGGCTTGGTCTGGACTGAACGCCGTGATCGGAAGGGCTTCGCCCTTCCGGAGAGCTTCCTTCTGTTGAGAGGCTAAGAGACCATAAAGGCGGACCATGTTGAGGTCGTCTTCGTAGCGGAAGTTCGCCTCGGAAGAACCGGTCAGCATCATGTAGATCGGGAACATCGTGTCTTCCAGAGGAGTTGGGTGCTTCAGCACGAACTCGGCGAAAGCGTCGAGGCCGGATCGCTTGTCGCGCTCGATGCGACGATAATAAGCGTCTAGCGACATCCGATCCACTCGTCGCCGTCGGCCAACAACGGGATCAGCCTCGCGGTAACAAGTCCAACCTTCGTGATCTTCCAATGTTGCGCCCATCATGCCCAGGCTCTGCCGAAACCTGCGGACCGTGATTTTCCCATCCGGGGCGAGAACGAGGACGCCGAAAATCTGTGGCTCGGGGAAAGCGGCAACAAAGGGCTTGCCCGTTTCCGCCGCCAAAGCTTGCATCCCCTCGGTATTGACCAGGGCCATCGGCTCATGCTCCTTGGGATGATTGAAACGCCGCCGAAGCTCTTCGCTGGCCACGAGAGGACGACCCGACATTGCCTGCTGCGCGGCGGCGAGGAGGACCTTGCTCATTGGCCTCAATTCGATGACCTTGTCTCCCTCGACAACTTTCTCTGGTTTAACATTGCCGCCGAATTCGGAATCCACACTTAACATCGCTTCCGCGAGCGAAACCCCTTTCTCATTGAATGCCTGCAGATCGATCCGGAGGCCTTGGAGCGAGGATCGAGAAACGGCAATCAGCAGCTTGGCGACCGTGCCCTGGGTCGGCTTTATGAAATAGCGGGCTCCTTCTTCCGAGCCTTCGATCCAAGAATCCGCCAAGAGTCTCGCTTCTTCCGTAAAATTCTTGACCTCCTTGGTGAGCCCCATCGGCATCGCGCGCTGCATCTTGTTTGGATTCGCCGCCGAGAAGACGACCCTTTCGCCAATCTTGATCGCCGCGAGGGCTTGAGGATCGACGGCCATTAGGAATCGATTCAGCAACCTTGGCCCCGGCATCAGGTCTCGTATAGAAGCGTATTGGGAACCTGGATTTCCATTCGAACTCTGCTTCTGAAAAGCGTCGATCCGAATCGCCGCCGTCTTCGCATCCGCTTCCGTCCAAGGGGCAGGTTCGGGAAGCTTCTTGATCGCTGCTTTGAGTTTCTCCAGGTTCACCGACAAACTACGAGCCTCCTGGGCCTTCAGTTGCTCATCAGTCCGCACCAGCGTCCATTCCCCACCCGCCTCGAGCCACTTCGCCTCGATCGTGTAGGCAAGCTGATCCATGATCTCGCGCGGCGTGTTCTTCGGGGCGACGATGCCCACAACGTCGTTCGCGACATTGACGTTGGTCTTCAATTTCAAACCCGTCTTCTCGGCAAGTAGCCGAACGAGAGTCGGGGCAGTGGCGACGTCGGGACGGAAGTCGATTGGTTCATCCAGAACCACGGCAGAGCATAAAACCCAAGCAAAACTAACCATAGTGCCTCTCGCCTCATGATACGCCCTTCGCGATGCATTTGAGCTCTACGGACCTACCATTGAGCCGAGAAAACCAAACGCAAAGTTCATGAAATCAAACGCGAAGAAATCGGCCCACCGTGCCGAGAATATCACTGGGTGTCATGAAAGCGAGGTGAGCGCTTCCAGCCCTTCATGGATTTTCAATGGTAACGGGTGAAATGTTCGTTCAGGAGGGACTGATATCGGAGGATCAACTCCGTGCAGCCCAAGATAAGCACCGCGAGATGGGTGGTGTCGAGAACATCGCTCGCGTCTTGGTCGATCTCGGCTATATCGAAGAGAAGGCCAGAGTTCGAATGCTGGGCAAGGTTTGGGGAGTTCCATTTGTCGAACTTTCAACCAAAGAACCGGCTCCCGAAATCACCCAACTCGTCACCGCTCCGCTTGCGAAGCGATTCAAGGCGATCCCGCTCGAAAAGAACAACGGAAAGCTCCTCGTCGCAATGGCGAATCCGCTGGACATCTTCGTCATCGACGAACTTCGGTTAGCGACCGGCCTCGAAATCGAGCCGATGATCGCCACCGAAGAGGATATCGCCTCCGCTTTCGCCAATTTCTACAAATCCGATATCAACGTGAGTGATGCCGTCGCCGGCATGATGCGAGATTTCGATCATAACGACCTCGAACTTGGCACAAAGGAAGACGATGAACTTAGTGAAGAGCAGCTTCGTGAGATGGGCGAAGACGCCCCGATCATTCGTCTCGCGAACCTGATTGTTTCGCAGGCCGTTGGCGATCGAGCTTCGGACATCCACATCGAGCCAATGCGCGACGGGATCCGCATCCGATATCGGATCGACGGTGTCATGCACGAGACCATGCGGTTGCCCCGAAAGGTCATGGCCCCGCTTACTTCACGCTTTAAGATTGTCTCGAACATGGACATCGCCGAAAAGCGAATGCCCCAGGACAACCGTATCAGTGCGGTCATCGGTGGAAAAGAATACGACTTCCGCGTCTCGACTCTTCCCGTCGTCTACGGCGAGAAGATCGTCATGCGCGTTCTCGATAAGAGCGGCATCAGCGTCGGGCTAAGCAAGCTCGGGTTCCTTCCCCACAACCTTAAGATGATCGAGGACTGGTCGGCACGAAGCTACGGCATCGTGCTCGTCACGGGACCGACGGGTTCTGGAAAGTCCACCACGCTTTATTCGGTCCTGAATAAGGTCAACGACGGGCTGAACAACATCATCACCATCGAAGACCCCGTCGAATACGAGCTCAGCGGCATCAACCAGTGCGGTGTAAATGTTCGCGCCGGAATGACCTTCGCCGCCGGCCTCCGCGCCATGCTGCGACAAGACCCCGACATCATCATGGTTGGTGAAATGCGCGACCATGAAACGGCCACGATCGCCATGGAAGCCGCGCTCACGGGTCACCTTGTCCTTAGCACGCTCCATACGAACGATGCCCCATCGGCTCCCATGCGACTCACGGACATGGGCGTCGAGCCGTTCCTAATCTCTTCGTCCATCATCGGCGTTCTCGCTCAGCGCCTAGTGCGCCAAGTGTGCCCGAATTGCAAAACCTCGTATACCGCCTCCAAAGAATCTCTGCTTCGCTATGGATTCCCAATTCCGGAGGAAATCGGCGCCGATACTCACGGCGAGCTCACGCTCTTCCGAGGCAGCGGATGCGATCACTGTAAGGGGTCGGGATACCGTGGAAGAACCGGCGTGCATGAGCTGCTGCCCTTCACGGACGAGATTCGAGACGAAATTTTGAAGAAAGCCCCGGGCCATGTCATCCGCAACATGGCTCTCAAGAACGATATGAAAACCCTGCAGATGGATGCCGTTCAGAAGATTCTAATGGGCTTCACGTCGGTGGAAGAAGTCCTGCGGGTCATTTACGCCTAGGAAGATTACGAAAAGATATGTCAGCAGTAGAACAAACCGATCGTCAAGCCGCCCTAGATGCGGTCATTTCGAAGATCAGCGAGATCGCGGTCCTTCCGCATGCCGTTTGCCGGGTGCTGGAAATCTCCGGCTCTTCCGTGGCGGCGGCGACGGAGCTCGAACGGGCCATCGTCGTCGATCCTGGCTTCGCCGCACGTTTGCTCGAGCGAGCGAACTGCGCCTTCTACGGCCTTCCCAAGCGAGTGAGCTCGGTTCGGGATGCCGTCATGTTCCTCGGTTTCAAAACCGTCCGCCAAATCGCCCTCACCGTCGGCTTCTTCGATCTCTTCGTTGGCAAGACCGACAAGGAATCTCTGCGCCGCCGCGGATGGTGGCGACTCTCCGTCGACACCGCTATCATTTCGAAGTGGCTGGCCCAAGAGACCGGTAAAGTGCCCGCCGACGAAGCATACACCGTCGGATTGCTGCATCTGATCGGCAAGACCGTGCTTGATCGCACCGCTAATGGCGCCTATGATCGGGTGGAAGTTCTCACAACTGCCGGCGTCTCCGTGCTCGGCGCTGAGGACAACGTTTTCAACTGTACACATATCGATGTTTCGATGGCGGCCTGCCAAAAATGGGGCTTCCCCAATGCCGTCATCGAGTCGATGAACTATCTCAACGAGCCGGTTGCGGGCACCAAGTTTAAGAACTGTGTGGCCGTCGTCGCCTTGTCTCACCATATCGCGGTCATGGCCCGCGGCGGTGAATCGACCTTGCCGGAATGGACCCTGGCGCAGCTTGGTTTGGAAGCCGATGTAGTGGATCGGGCTAAGGACATGCTAAGCAACACGACTTCCCCAATGTAAAGCTTTCTTAACGAAACGCCGATACATGGAATAAACCTGAGGGTGTGATATGAGCGAAGGATTCTCCTGGAACCAGGTGCTGGAAACGGGCAGTGAAAATGCCGCCCAAGAAGAGCAGCGCCGTATTCAAATGCAAGAGGCCGAGGCGGCTGCCGCAGCTGCGCCGACGCCTCCCAAAACCGTCTTCGATGCCGAGCCAGGTTTCGACCCCTCGACCGAGTTCGAAGAAAAGGACTCCTCGACTTACTCAAATTTAGAAGGCGACCAGACTTACCGTCCCGCGTCCATTCCCGTCGATGTCCATAGCATCGATGTTCGCGACCATCGATTCGATCATGTCGCAGACAACACGGAGTCGGCCCACATCAATAGTCAAGAGGGGATTTCGCCCATTGGCGAGTTTCACCTCGACGAAATCCTACGTATGGCCATTGATCGTAAATCGAGCGATATCCATATCACCGCTGGTTTGCCTCCAATGGTGCGTGTTGACGGCGATCTCGTCGGATTGCCTTTCGAGCCGCTTTCAAGCCAAGACACTCGCCGCCTCATCTTCGAGTGTCTTTCCGATGACAACATCGAAAAGGTAGAAGAAACGCACGAACTCGACTTCGGTTACAGCGTCAAGGGCCTTGCTCGATTCCGATTCAACGTTTATATGCAGCGCAACTCGTTTGCCGCCGCCCTCCGCGCGATTCCCACGAAGATCCCAACGTTCGAGGACCTGGCCCTTCCCGCGGTAATCCGCGAGATGTCCAAGCGTACGTCCGGCCTCGTTCTCGTTACGGGTCCCACCGGTTCCGGTAAGTCGACGACCATCGCCACGATGATCGACGACATCAACAACAACCGGCCGTCGCACATCATGACGATCGAAGACCCGATCGAATATCTGCACAAACACAAGAAGTGCATGATCAACCAGCGCGAAATGCACAGCGACACGTACTCGTTCCATAACGCGCTCCGTGCCGTCCTTCGCGAAGACCCCGACATCATCCTCGTCGGTGAACTTCGTGACTTGGAAACCATCGAGGCGGCCCTGACCCTCGCGGAAACGGGTCACCTTGTCTTCGGAACGCTGCACACCCGCAACGCTCCTTCCACCGTCGACCGAATCGTCGATGTCTTCCCGAGCGACCAACAGGCGCAGATTCGCGTCCTTCTGGGCAACACGCTAGAAGGCGTTATCTCTCAGCAGCTCCTTCCCCGCCTCGGCGGTGGTCGAAGAGCTTCGCTCGAGATCATGCTCGGTACGCCCGCCATCAAGAACCTTATCCGCGAAGGAAAGACCCACCAGATGTACAGCGTCCTCGAAACATCCGCCCAGCTCGGAATGCTCACGATGGATCGCTCGCTGTCCGACCTCTTCAAGAACGGCTACTGTGCTTATGAAGAGTGCCTGATGCGCGCCGTCGACAAAGAAAACTTCTCCCGCCTCGCCAAAGGCGGAAAGTAAGGCCATCCCATCGTTCGAAGAACGATGGGATTCCCCCAACATTAATTCCTTTCATGGAGGGCCGGGATGCATCGTGCCCGGCGTTTTGGCCGCTAGCCGACGGCCTTCGCGTAGACGCCTTCCATGCGCTTCACCATCTCGCGGAGTGTGAACTTCTCTTCGACCAGGGCTCTCCCAAGCAGACCCATCTGCTCGCGCTCCTGCTCATGCTCTAGCATGTAAGAGATCGCTTCCGCCAAATCGTCGGGCTGAAGGTCGATTAAGAGTCCCGTCTGCTTGTGGCGAACAACTTCCGTCAGGCCCCCGATCCGCGAGGCCACGACCGCCTTCTTCCGGGCCATCGCCTCAATAGCGGCCACGCCGAAGGTCTCTCGATGCGAAGGCATCGCCGTGAAATCGAAGGAATCTAGGAGCCGAGGGATATCGTGCCTTTCGCCGGCGATGGTGACGTTCTCGCTCACTCCGGCCGCGAGGACGGCATCTCGAATCTCCGGCTCGAACGTAGCTTCGATTCGCCCAACGAACATCACGTGGGTGTTTGGGTGCTGGGCGACCACGTCCTTCATCGCATCCACCATCAACAAGTGACCCTTCTCTCGGCAAACCCGGCCGACAAGACCGATGAGCTGCCGATCACCGGGAATCCCGAACTCGTTTCTCGCCGCCATTCGGTCGTGAAAATCGAATTCGGTGAAGTCGGTGCCGTTATAAACCGTATCGATGAAGCGATCGGGGATGCCGCGACCGTGGAGGATGCCTCGCACAAAATTGCTGACCGCGACTAAGCGATTCTGGCCAAAGGCCATGCGTCGATAAATCTCATCGCGGTTCGTGATATGAACGCTAGCGACGGCCGGGCGCCGACGCATCATCGATCCGATCGCGCCGAAGTAAGTCGCGCGGGTGAGATGGCTGTGCGTGACGTCGATCTTGCTTTCGCGAATCCGCCGCATCACCAGACCCATGGTGCGGTACCAGCCGGCACCCTTCATGGCCGATTCGAAAACGGGAATCTCCGAGCGCCGGCATTGCTCACCGAGCCAGCCGTTCGGCGGGCAGATGATTTCAACGTAGTGACCACGCTGAATCAGAAGCTGAGAGAGGGCAAGAACATGCTTCTCAGCCCCCGAAGTAGCCGAACTGGAGATAACTTGAAGCACGCGAAAGCGATTATCCTGGTGCACTATCTCCCTCCTAGATTCCCCGATGTGGAGTTTACCAGCCGGACCCCTTATATCCGAATGGCGAAAGCCCTATGAGACATTACGGAGATCACCCTGCCGAAGCGTCACCCGACGTGAATCAAAGTATTCCAAAAGCGGAATCGTATACTTGCGGCTCGTCCCAAATCGATCTCGGAATTCGGAGGCGGCGAAAGGTTTGCCCTTAAAAGCCTGCCTCAATTCCTCGGCTAGTCCATCAATTTGAGTTCGCGTGTAATAGAGGCCGTCGCCTACCCGGACGATCTCCCCCGCCTCGATCCCCAGGCGAAGAATCTCGTCCACGGCTTGTACGGGCGCCGGCACCGCTTTCGCCAAGTCGTTAACCGAAGGGACATTGACGCCCTGGGCCTCCAGCGACTCCTTCACCCTGGCGAGAAAAACCGCTTGCTTCTCCGTAAGTTCGACTTGGAATTGGGCGGATTTGATGGCCGTGCCGTCCGCTCGGATCACGCCCAACTGGGCGAGATGGGCGACGATCCGGTCCAATGGCTTGCCCACCCACGTTAGTTTGGCGTGGTTCACGACCTTCTCTCGCGGCAGTGTCGCCACTCGCGGATTGGCCTGATGCAGTTCTTCCAAAGCCGCCAAAAGCCGGCGAGTTCCCTCCGAGAACCCTTCCTTCGAGAACCACTGCCCCGCATAGCCTTGGAGTTTCTCGCCCTCCAGGAGCTTCTCGAATACCGGTCCCAGAACTTGTGGCGTCTTACCGAGGCGGCGGCAGATTTCCTCTGTCGCCACCCCGTTCGGATCGTCACCCAATCCCGCCAAAATCGCCTCCGCGTCTGGAAGCCCGGAGGCGACCGTCGTCTTCTCCGATCTGCGGCGCACCCTCGCTTGAGGCACGACCACGCGACCGCCGCCCATCAGTTCCATCGGCGAATATCGGCGGATGATGAGGGGCTGATCCAAAGCCACCGCGACCGGCAGTTCCAATCTAAGTTGGGCCACCTTTTCGTTCGAACTGCTCAGGAACACCTTCCCAATCGCCTCTTCCGCCCCAACGCTCACGCGAACCCGCTGGTTATGCTTCGGCGCGATCAGCCATTCGATTTCCGCATCCAGAATCTGCGTCTCGAAGAGCGAACCCGGCGCGCCCACCGCCATCCCACGGTGAATGTCTTCCAGCTTGAGCCCTGCGAGATTGAGGGCGACTCGGCTCCCCGGCTCCGCCGATTCCGCCGGCTCATCATGCCGATGGATGCCGCGCACCCGAACTTCCCAATTCCCCGGCTGGATCAACGCGCGATCTCCTGAAGAAACGACTCCCCGCGCAAGCGTCCCCGTAACCACCACGCCGTGCCCCTTCACGGAAAACACCCGGTCGATAGGCAGATACCAAAGGGCCCGATCTCCCCCTCCCCTCGTAGGGGAGGGCCTGTGACCGGAGGGAACTGGGGAGGGGTGAGGCGGCTCTTCGCCAGCAATCAAACTTCGGACAAGCCACTCACGAAGCTCTTCCAGACCTTCCCCGCTCACCGCGGAGACGGGCAGAATTGGACTCCCCTCGAATCGCGTGTCATCCAAAAGCGACTGCACGTCCAACTTGGCTAGCTCGCGCGTATCCTCATCTGCCAAGTCGGCTCGGGTCAGAGCGACGACCATTCGCTGCGCGGGCAGAAGCCGAATGATTTCGAAATGCTCTCGGGTCTGCGGCTTCACGCCTTCGTCAGCGGCAACGCAGAGGAGAACGACGTCCACCCCGAGCGCACCCACCAACATGTTATGGATGAACTTCTCGTGACCAGGAACATCGACGATCGACACCCGGCCGATCTCCGGGAAATCGATGTAGGCGAATCCGATGTCGATCGTCATCCCCCGCTTCTTCTCTTCGGGGAGCCGGTCCGCATCGATGCCGGTCAGCGCGCGGATCAGGGTCGTCTTTCCGTGATCGACATGTCCCGCCGTCCCAATCAGTCGCGCCATAGCCTATTGTGAACCCACAGTCGATTCCTGGGTAAAAGCGCGGAGTGCGAGTTTCCGTCTTCATGGACATTGAGGACCCGATCAATCCGCTCGCGGATGACGCCGCCCTCGATTTCGCGCGCCTTCTGACCGAGCACGGCGTCCGCGGCTCGCTCTGTATCACCGGGGAGAAGTGCCGTGTTCTCGTCGAGCGCGGGCGCCATGATGCTATTGCGGCACTCTCCTCGCACTGTCTAGGCCTACATACCGACGCACACTCCGTCCATCCAACCACGATGGAGCTTCTCGAATCGTGCACCTATGAAAATGGGTTAAGCCTGGCGCGAAGAGCTGAAGAGAAGGGACTCGCCAAGTTCATTTCGGCCTTCGGCCGTGCGCCGGCATTTTGGGGCGGAGCCGGAAACACATGGTCGCCCGAGATCGCCGGCGTTCTGCCCGGTCTAGGGATCCCCGCCTATGTCTATGCTCTCACCGAAGTTCCTGGCGAGCGAGTACATGTCTACCAGGAATGTCTCGCCTTTCCGCAACACCTGAGCATTTCCGAACCCGATTGGATTCTCGACTCAAACCTCAAGATCATGGTTGAGATCGAGGCTGGTGCGCGACCCTGGACAGGACTGTTCATCGGCCACCCCACGCGCTTTCGTTACGCCGCATTCTGGGACGTGCCCTACGTCAACGGACGACAACCCTTGTCGCCTGAACTCACGGCGCCGGTTTCGGACCAGGATTACGAGGTGGCGAAAGAGAATATGGGCATCTTTCTGGCGGCTTTGGTAGACCGCTTTGAGGTCGTTGGCCTCGATTCAGAGATCGACCATCTGGAGCGGTCTCCGAGAAGAAAACCGACGCCAAGTGAGCGCGAGTACTTCGAAACCCAAACCGCGGCCAACATCCGGGCCGCCGCGAAATGGCCGATTCATCATGAAGATCTTGACCCCGAAAACATTGTTGCCAAGACGCTCTCCCGAACAAATCTCGAAATTTTTGCACTCGATAACTCCGAGGTTCTTTAACCGCCGAAGGGCACAGAAAGGGAACACAGAAGGGCTGGTAGATGGTCAGGCCAGACCCGCAGATATGTCCTGGTTCCCCTTCAAAGATGTTCGTGCTTTGAGGGGGAACCGTTGGGGAGGGGGAGTCTTGGAGTCGCAGCTAAGCTAGCGGCGATTCCAAAAGCCTAGCCCCCGCCACCGCCAACCGGCGGGACCGGCGCTTCGCGCGGAAGCATCGTCGCCGCACAGGCGAGGTTGTAGCTCATGATCGCGCTATTGACCGACGACTGAACGAGATACTCGGGGATCGCGAACTCGTAGCGGTCGTGCTGGGTGTGGTGAACGTAGTTGTAATCCGATCGGCCCGTCTCGAACCAGAAGAAACCGGGGACGCCATTCGCATTGAACGGAGCATGATCGCTGCCGCCGCCGCGCGGAATGCGTGCGCCAACGCGAAGCTCGAAGGGGAGATCGGGGAACAAATTCTCAATGGACCGGCGCGACTCGCGAAGCATCGGCTCCATTTCCTTGGTGCAGCTCATGCCGCCCTGATAGTTCGTACCGCCATCGTCCACGAAGACCGCCGAAATCTTTGAGAGCTCGTCTTTGTGGTTCGTCACATAGGCCTGGGAACCGAAAAGTCCCTGCTCTTCGCCCGTCCAAAGAATGAACCGAATCGTGCGCTTCGGCTTCGCGCCCGCCTTGCAAAGCAAGCGAGCGGCCTCCAGAGCGACGGAACAACCCGTTCCGTTATCGAGTGCGCCTTGACTTCCGGGGCCGTCCCAAGTGTCGAGGTGACCGCTGACAATAATGACTTCGTCCGGCTTCTCTGTGCCCTTGATCTCAGCGACGACATTGGCATTGATGCGTGGCCCCTTGACGAACCGCTGCTCCATATCGAACTCAAGCTCGCACTTGCGGCCCGACTTGACGGCGAGCATGATGCTGTCCATATCGCTCTTGCGAACGATAACTCGGCGCATTGTGGGCAGCTTGTCCCATTCGATTCGGAAGGAGCCGCTGGTAATAACCAACTCGTTACGCGAACCACTCACGCGGCCAAGAATGCCGGAGCCGGCAATCGCCGCGTCGAGCTCGCTCGGTTGGGCGCTGGCCCCCCGTCCGCCAGTCGCGACCTGCGAAACCATCCAAGCGCCCTTATAGGAATCCTTATTGGTATTGAACTCTTCCATCGTGGTCGGCGCGATGACGGCCGGTCCGCGAAGGGGGCCATCGGTGCCCGGAGTCCAGGACGGCGACGTGAACACCATCTCGCTCGGCCAAGGAAGGATCATCCGGGCCGATTGGCGCGGACCGCGTTCGAATCCAACGGGCCACTCGCCCCATTTGTCCAAATGAACGTTTGTGCATCCGAAGGACTTGAACTGGGCCATCGTCCAGGCCATCGACTTTTCGAGACCGGGCGATGCGGTCAGACGGGCGCCGATGGTATGGCTGAGAGTTTTCAGGTGCTGCATGACCTGGTTTTGCTTGGTGCCCATTTCGATAATGCGCTGATTGGTAGCGGCATCGCCTTGGGCCAACACGGAAGTGGAGGCGACGGCGAGACACGCCATGGAGAGCAGACGGCTGACTTGCATGCGCGGAAGTCTACACCGACCAGACCCCGGAAATCCCACTTTCGGTTGCTAGGGGAGGGCGTACGCCAAAACGTAGTCCCCGATAACGGTGTTGAATCCCGAATGACCGCCGGCGCAAAGGACCACGTATTGCTTCCCATCGATGAAGTAGCTCATCGGCGTGGCATTGCCGCCGGCGGGCAGATCGGTCTGCCAAAGAATCTTGCCCGTCGCTGAGTCGAAAGCCCGGAAAACGCCATCTTGGGCGCCCGCGATAAACACAAGACCGCCCGCGGTGACGATCGAACCACCTAAGCTCGGCGAGCCCCACTCTTCCGCGCCGGGGACATTTTTCAACTTGGGTGCAATCCCCAGCGGTTTCCGCCAGCGAACTCCGCCCGTGCCCAAGTCGATCGCGATTAGTTCTCCCCAGGGCGGCTTTGTGCCCGGAACAAGCTCCTTGGTCATCAGACCGCCTCGAACGAGGGCATAGGGCGTCCCCTTCATCATCGTTACGGCAACCCCGGGGTTCTGAATCTTGAACTTCGTTGTCTCGGAAATCGGGATCAGCCACACCTTGTCCGGCATGTTGTTTACGTTCGTGTACAAGGTCTGCGTTGCGGGATCGAAGGATCCCCCCGACCAGCTGCAGCCTCCGATCGTTCCCGGCATTTCGATGATCCCTTTGAGATCGGGCGGGCTAAAGAGAGCCCCGCCTCCCAATCCCTCCACGTTCTTCCGCGTAAAGTCCATTTCCATCTCATTCCGCCCCCATGCTTCGAACTTCAGAGGCACAAGGGGTGCAGGCAATGTTGGAAGGGGCTGAGTTGGCGATAGCTTTTCGTTGGGAAGGCTCGATGCTGGGAACGGCTTCTCTTCCACTGGAAAAACAGGCTTTCCGGTTTCGCGGTCGAGCACGAAGACGAAGCCCATCTTGGTCATCACGATGACCACCGGCCGGTCCTTTACTTTGGCCAGAATCGGCTGGGCCGGGATGTCGTAATCCCAAACGTCGTGGTGGACGACCTGATAGCTCCACTTGACTCGCCCGTCCTTGGCATCGAGGGCCACCAACGAATTTCCATAGCCCTCGTCTTCAATTCGATTCCCACCCCAATAGTCGGGGCTCGGGCTGCTCGTCGGCACGAACACCGTCTCAGTGATCGGATCCACCGAGATCGCTGCCCACGCGTTCGCC
>JBKJIP010000112.1:0-3291 GCA_046598515.1 Fimbriimonadaceae bacterium
CGACCACGATCTGGGACTATGACGAATCCCAACCGGTGCATGGTATCCGCATGCACGTTTTCGTTAGTGCAACCGCGGTGACAGCATTGGAGCTATCGTAGTGCTATGGCGTATTCGTAGTGATCATCTTCATCGGCCGTGCACCGCCAGTTTTTGAGCCCAGGGACATGGACGACCTGGGCGACTGTTTTTGCGAAACGGCTACCCCTTGGCGAAGACCTTCTCTAGCCACTTGCCGAGCGCGTCGACGATGTTCGGGTTGAACGGTCTCCCACCCTTTCCCAATTCTCGAGGCTGTCCCGCTGCGAACTGGTTTTCGAGAACCCGTGGTCGCTCTCAGACACTTGGATATATTCGGCGCGCCCGGGCTTTTGCTTGTTCAAGGCGTCAACGATCATCGTGTGGTCTTCTTTGCCAGAGAGAAAGTCGTTCTCGCAATAAACGACCGCCACCTGGGCGCTCGACTTCGCATAAGCCTCCATCAAGTTTTTCGTCGCGAGTTGCTGGAAGAAGGGGAGGCCGACGCCGGAATAGGTCTTGCCGTCGGGGATGACGGCATTGACGGACTTCTCCAGTTTCGGGTGCTTCGCCTTGATCTCCGCAGGCGAAAGCCCTTCGCTGAACATGTAGTGGAAAACCGGGGCAAGTTCACGCATCTGCGTGTCCACCTGGCTTGCCGTCGCGCCGCCGAGCAGGCTCTGACGCCGCGTATTCTCCAGCATGTACTCCAGCCATGTCTTTCCGATGGTGCCGTTAACAGCTAGGCCCGCCACGGATTCCTCCGCGGCCACGAGGGGGCCGAAAGCGCCGCCCATGCTGTGGCCGAAGATGGCGATGCGATCCTTGTCGACGAAAGCTAGCGTCTTGGCCAGCTTCAGCGCTTGTCGATAAGCATCAAGCTCGACGTCGAACAGCAGGTCTGAGTAAGCCGGGCCTTCACTATCGCCCTGTCCCGGCTTGTCGATGCGAACCACAGCGTACTTCTTCGCCAGCGGTGCAATCACATTTCCATAAGGCATGCCTGCATAGTCGGCATCGAGGCTATACGCGCCGATTCCCCCGATGAGGAAAATTGCGGGGAAAGGTCCTTTGCCTTCGGGATGGGTCGCCATCACCCTTATCCGCTTTCCGAGGCTCAGTACCTGGTCGTAAACGACGGCCATGCCCGCTTCCTTTTGCATCGGACGACCCATGAGCGGGCCTTTTAGCTCCATGGGTTTGCCATCGCGTAGGATTTTCCAGGTCAACACGTCACCCGTCGCTCGAGTTCGCAGGGCCCCCGAGACAGCCGCAGGAGCATTGATGACCGTGCCATCGACGCCGACCAAGATATCGCCGGATACCAGCTTGAGGGACTCGGCGGATGTGCCCGGCAGAATCCGAACAATCTTGACTCCGGCCGTTACTCCGGCCTTCGTCGCTTCTTCCGTGGTGAGGGGGGCCATTTGGGCACCGAAAGATGGTTTGCGAGGCAAAGGTTGGCCGCGCTCGATTTGTGGAAGCGGACTGGTCGTTGCCAGCAGGGCGATGAGAGCAAGGGAAGGCATGACCAAGAAATACCACTTGCGACCTTTATGAAGTTCTCCGCCTGCTAAAACCGCCGATTCCCGCGGGGACGACGCAGCACGCGCCACCACGGACACAACCCTCGTCAAAATGCCGTGTTCCGTTTCTCCGAAAGAGCCGTCTTTATTAAGGATTGCCCGGAGGGCTTTCTCTTTTATGATGCTGAGTGTTCGTGGGTTAGGTTTGGTTCTGGCGGTTTTCGCCGCCGGAGCCGCGCAAGCGCAACTGGGGCGATGGCAGTTGGGCAATCCTTCGCTTATCCTGGATTTGCCCGGCGATCCCGGTGGCGGTGGGGTGAGTTGGCACAACAATGGGCTCTCGATCCTCCCAACAAGTTGGAGTTCCGAAACCGGCGATCTGCGAGTCGAGGTTGCCGAAAACTACGGTGCTCTGACTCCGTCCGCATTGGCTCAAAAGCTGGGGGGCACCGCATCATCGAGCCAATCCTTCAAGATTTCCGGCTACCCAACTTCCCGGTTCAACGTGGGCTCGAAGTTGTGCCTCCTGACGGAAGCGCCGGGGCGCACCTGGGCCATTGTCGTAACAGCAAAGACGTCGGCCGGCGTAAGCCTCGCCGAGACGGTCTTGACGTCGATCGTGGTCGAACGCTCGGGAGAAAAGCGTTGGGTGCAGCGAAGTTTGGGCAATACCCGTATGAATGCGGCGCTGCCGTTCGAACTGGCTGACGAGACGTTTGATACAACTTCCACTCGACGGAGCTACGAATTACATTTCGATGACTTCGGAATGAAAGCATCCGTTTCCTCCCCTGGCGAGGGGATGGTTCTCGAGTTCGAAAAGACGATCAAGAGCACAATCGACAGCGAAAAAGACTCTCCGGGCACGAAGGACTTCAAAGTCAAGCGAGAAAAACTCAAGCGTGACCAGCTCGATGGCGAACTCGTCACGATGGAGTTCACCCGCAATAAACCTTACAAGCGGGTCGTTTTCTTCGGCAAAGACAACGGAAACCTGCTGCGACTTACCCTTGATGCCAAAGTTGACAAACCGGCGCATGAGGGATACATCAATCAAATCGTCGACTCCCTGCGCGTTTCGTCCGTAAATTTTGCCGGCTTCGCGCCACGGCAGGCCGGATCTGAGGGCGTTTGGTTCGACATGCCCAAAGAGTTTGAGAAGCTCGACGCTTCCAACTACAACTGCTTCGCGGGCCCCTTTCAAATCAACGTTCGGGTAACGCCGGTGTCGGGAGGGGCGAGTAACCCGGATCAACTCCTCGACTTCCTCGAGGCGAAGTTCAAGATGGCGAAGGACGCCCGGGACTTCAAATCCGAAAGGTTCTCCAAGCAGCTCAACGGCGTTGAGACGCGCATCCTGAAGACCGGCTACAAGGGCAAGGGTCGAGGAGACCAGACCATGCAATATGGCATGGCCATCTTCCTGCCTGACCGTATCATCGTTGCCGAGATGATCTCCGAGGAGCAGCAGAAGGGCTACCTCGAAAGAATTTTGGACACAGCGCGTGTGGAGATTGCACCTCCGGACGGCTGGAGTCGAATTATGGCGGGAGATAGCGGTCTCAGCATGCTCGCCCCGAAAGTGACCTTCACCCGACCCGCAGGTGACTCCGAAATCGAGAGCGAGGTCAACTTCAATGTTCAGGGAGACGGCATGATGGCTATGGTTATCGAGTTCAAATACAAAGGTGAAACGAGAGCGGCATCAGCCGCGGCCATGCAGATTTTCAAGTCGCTTCAAACTACC
>JBKJIP010000239.1:0-6497 GCA_046598515.1 Fimbriimonadaceae bacterium
CGAACCTTTCGCAAACTTATAGCTCTCCAAGTCGGCCGCCGTCAGTCGCAGCATATCGATCTCGTCCACCGTGGGCTTGTAAGCCTGACGGCACTTCGAACAGTTCAATCGGACGAGGCGCTGGGCGAGAATAGCGATGATCGTGCCCGCGATGAGGTACGGCTCGGCATCCATATCGACCATACGGCCGATGGTTTCCGGCGCGGAGTTCGTATGGATCGTGCTGAGCACCAAGTGACCCGTAAGGCCGGCCTGAATGCCAATTGCCAGCGAGTCGGGGTCGCGCATCTCACCGACCATCATAACGTCGGGGTCCTGACGCAGGAAGCTGCGCATGACGCGCGGGAAGGTCATTTTCTCCGTGACCTGCACCTGGGCGATATTCTCGTCGAACTCGTACTCGACCGGGTCTTCGACGGTGACGATATTGCGCTTTTTCGCGTCTAGCGTGTTGAGCGAGGCGTAAAGCGTGGACGTCTTTCCGGAACCCGTAGGCCCCGTCACTAGAATCAGGCCATAGGGCACTTGGATGGCGCGGTGCCAGGCCTTGTAAACATCTTCCGGCATACCGAGCTTCTGGAGATCGACCTTCATCGCGGTCGGGTCCAGAATTCGCATGACCATCTTTTCGCCGTTAAGCGAAGGGACGCAGGAAGCACGAGCGCTCAGGCGGCGGCCGTTGTATTCCATGTCGATACGACCGTCTTGAGGCTCGCGGTTTTCGTCGATTCGCATGCCCGCCGCGAGCTTGAGTCGCGCCACGCAGTTGTTCGCCATCTCCGGAGGAAGCTGGCCCACGCTGTGCAGAACGCCGTCCTGCCGGTAGCGAATCGTCAATTGCTCGCGCTCAGGCTGCAGGTGGATGTCGCTCGTGCCCGTCTCCAGCGCGTTCATAAAAATGTCGTCGACGATGCCAACGGCGAGGGACATTTCCTCACCGCCCATGTCGCGGGCAACACCCTGCTCACGCAGGATCAGTCGAAATCGTTTGTGGGCGCCACGGGAATCGTTCATCTTTTACCTGTCGTTTGGAATCTTAGCTTAGCAGCGGTTCGGCGTGTATGACGGGTTCTCAGAGCCCACACGTTCACCGCGCTTGGCGAGCCTGCGAAGCGCTTTCAAAAAGCGCGATAAGATCGCGCAGTCGGGCATCCTGCGGAAACCTCTCACTCAGCCGCAGCAGGGTCGCCATCTCCCGATCCCGCCACGGATAAGGCGGGTTGATCGGAGCCTGGCCCGCCCGCTGAACTTGGTTCGCGGCGTCGATCGGCATCTCGCTCTGCTCAAAGAGAGCATCGGCCAGCAAGTAGCGAAGCATCGGAACTTCCCGGTGCCGAAGGCACTCATCGATCCACCGCGAGAGGTCGTCGAAGAGCCCCAGTTCGGCCAGAAAGCAGGCGCACTCCACGAGCGCATCCGGATTCTCCGCCAAAGGAGCCACCAGAGGGCTCTTTTCCGCCGCTTGGTGATTCTGCGCCAAGAAGCTCTCCATCCTCAGCAGCGGCTCCAGAGGCGCCAAATAGTGAGCGTTCAAGAGGTCTTCCGTCTCCTCGCCCGTCTTGCGCGCGAGTATCGCTTTCAGGAGCCAAATGAGATGGTCTTCCGCGTTCACCAGCAACGCATCGTCGAGGTGCGCACCCGCACGCTCCCAATCCGAGCGCTGAAACGCCTGGATCGCCCGAATAACCTTCGCCGCTCCCCGCGTAGTCAAGTTGAACTCAAGCCACTCGAGCTCTCCTTCCGTTGCGGTCGTCGATAAACAGTTTTGAGGAAGGGCGGGGATGGATCGTGGTCCGATCCTGGAAACATTTGAACTTTCATGGAGCGCGGGGATGGATCGTGCCCCGCGTGCGTCGTCGATACGAGCTAGCCTCCAACTTAAGACCGTCTCCCCCGAAGCATCCCGAATGGAAACCGCCTCCAGTGCGCCCGGGGCCGGACTGACAAGCGGAGCTTCGGGGAGCACATCGATCGCGGCGCTGAACGTCTGCCCCGCGACCATCAAGAAGAAATCGCCCTGAATCCGCCGGCTCGATTGAAAGCGCACCCCATATTCCGTGCGCTCGTCGAATGGCGAAACGATGCTTAGCGCCCCCGCCGTCGAAGCGGCATCGACATGCCCGATCCCGCTCACCGGCAAAACCTGCACGCCCCAAACATCGAGTTGCCGCGGCATCAAAGATCGCGGTTCCTTAAATCGCTGCGGGCCATCCCAGGGCCCGCCGGGAGTCGAAAGGAACTGAACCTGACCGCGGTCATCGTGATTCACGAATGAAACGCCGTAGGGCACCGACTCCCACGACCGGTTCATCACCCGCCCTTCCACCTGAAGCAGCGCCGAATTGGGTGGCAACGTGAACACAAGGTGCCAACTCAGCGGCCCTTCCAACTCAGAGAGGGTCACTTGGGCAACATCCTCTTCTTGCCCCAAAACGAAATCCACGGGACCCAGCCGATTCCGCCGAGACTCTGGCCTCAGATCAAACTCGATGCCCTGCCGAAGCTCCATTCCGCGCGGGCCACCCTCCTCGAAACGGAACTCCTGAGAGAGCAATTCGACCTGCATTCGTTTGTCGAAAAGCGATGAAATGCGCCCGCCAAGGTCGGGCAGGATCGTCGCCCGCAAAAAATCGTTCTCTAGAATAACGGTTCGAAGCGTGATCGACTGAGATTTTTCGCTTCCGACTAAAAAAGGAAAAGGGTATGCGGAGAGCTGTTCTGGGGGTGATTTTGAAGTCAATGAAACCGATTGGAGCAGTTCGATGTCTAAATCCAGTCGGTCTTCAAAAGCCTCGGCAGAAAAAGTCACTCTAAGGAAAGCGTACCTGCCTGCTAAAATTGAATTAAAGCGCCTATGCGAGTTTCGTCGGTTGCCAAGTTAATGGTCGGATGGTTCTTAGGAGCCGCCGCTCTCGGAGCGGTCGGTTTCTATGTCGTGCGTCCAGTCGTGTTGGAGGCGAACAACACGCCGTCCAACGAATCGCCCGCCGACGATAGTGGAGAGGTTCTTTCCAAGAAGTTCTCCGCGCCGAAGGTGACGGTTTCCGAACGCGAAGCCCGGCTCCGACGTGGCGGCTCGACGATCGGCAAGCGCCCTCGCCGCGTAAAGAAGAAGGTCGAAACGACGGAAACACCCGTCGTTGCCCCCGACAGCGGCGGTGCTCCGACGACTCCCGATACCGGCCCGCCCATCGAGAACCCGACAACTTCGCCGATCGATGGCGGCACTGGCGTAGACTCCGGCGGCCAATAGGCAGGGTGGAGCGCAGGGCTTCCGCCCTGCTTCCCGGACCCCGGAGCTTCCGCTCCGGAGCCTCTCAAACACTGCAAATCTTGGCCGCGCCGGAAGCGTAGCATGACCGTCCCGGTCATGAGTAGTTCGACCGTCCCGGTCGAAAGTCAAGTGCCCTCCAGCCCCAAAGGTCTTTGTTGGTGCGCTTCCATCCAGACACGCGCAGCTGCTCACCGATCCTTCGAGCCTGGGCGCGCGGAAAGCTCCGGAGCGGAAGCTCAGGGGACCCAGGATGCGGGGCGGAAGCCCCCGCGCTCCAAAAAAGCGGCGCGCCGACTAACCCTTGCCGCGACCTTTGCGCGTCGCCTTGCGCGACGTGACCGTCTTCGATCGCGCATTGCGCGATCCGAAGCTCGGCTGGCTCAGCGAGCTGTCCGTCAGATAATCCTTTCGGTAGCGAAGCTGCCGAACGATCTCCCCCTCAAACTGACTCAAAGCATCCACCGAGTTCAAACCGTTCGCAGAAGCGACAGACGAAGCGATCGCCGAAAGATTTCCGAGATTGCCCGTGTTCACCTTGCGATCCATCAACGTGGCCATCCCCGCCTCGCTCTTCACGAAGTCGGCGACCCTGGCCGTCGTTTTCTGACCATTCAGATTCAGCGACACGACATCATCGCCCGGGTAATACTGCTCTTTGGCGACCTGGAGCTGGCAGACGCGGAACGCCTGACTCGCTTGACCCGCGCGCTGGAAAACCGCGATAAGCCGCTTGTCCCGAATGATCAGCTTCGCGGCGTCGTATCCGGTCGTGATATCGCCCGTCGAAGGGTCCATCGCGATCAAAGTGCCATCCGCCGCCACATCGAGCCCGAACTGACGGAAATCAGTTTCAAACGATGAAGCATTCACCGTCTTGTGCTTCAAAAGCACAGAGCCAAGCGACCCCGAACCCTTGCCCAAACATGCGAACTGAATAAATCCGACGCTCACGTAACCCGTGTCATAGGTATTGATCGAATCAAAGCCACCTTCGAGAAGCGAAACCGCCTTCATGACCCGCTGAACAGATCCAGAGACCCCCGCATTCGAGAAGAGCGTTTCCAGCTCGTTCTGCGGCATCTTCTTAACCTGCGTGCCGCCGCTCATGACTCCATCCGCGGATCGGTAGTACGGATACCGCTCCCGCATGTCGGGATTGTCGACGAGAGCGAGCTTGATCCCATCCGGGAAAGTTACGCTGTGCTGACGAGGCTGAACGGCGCTCGCGAAAAGCGGCGCGTCGCCCACCAGGAATCGCAGTCCTTCCGGAATCGGTCCCGGCGCCGATTCCGGCTTCACCTTGACCTCCGCGAAGCCTTGGGCTTTGTTTGACGCGTTAGCGCCCACCTGAGCCGTCCACCGGTCGTAAGCGACCTTTGTGGCGATCCAGTCTTCCCAAGTCCGCTGCTCGGCATTCTTCGGTGTCGGATTATCGAAAATCTTGCCGTAGCCCAGCTTGTTGTTGTATGCCCAAAGCCAAAGGCTTCCTTGCGGCGTCAGGCGGACTTGCCACGGCGCATCCTTGAACTGGCTCGGGGTGCAGACTTCATAGCGCCCCTGGGCCGCCCAAAAGGCGATCGTCTTGGCGCGCTCCGCGTCAGAAAATTGTGCATGCCCGTACCCCGCGACACCTAGCGCGGCAATCAATACAAGCGATCTATTGAACCCAACCCTCTCCATGGCTACTCGTTGACTTCCATGACAACGGACCCTTTATCCCGGTAAATTTTCCGGGCTGTGGCAGACCTGGTAGATATACCATGGCCGACCGGTTCGATCTATCTTACGTCTTTTGCCGCATAAATCGCTAGGTTTTCGGCCCACGAATTGCCTGCAAGATTGCCGTGGTCGATCGCCCCGGCAATAAAGGCAGGATCACCACTTCCCCGCCGTAGCTTCGAATCACCGGCGTTTCCGGCATTTTCTCCATATCGTAGTCGCCTCCCTTGACATGAATTTCGGGTTTCAAAGTTTCGATGATGGCGACCGGATTATCCTCGTCAAAGCTGACGACGCCATCCACACACCGCAAAGCCGAGATCACTTTCGCTCGGTCGTCCAGCTGGTTGATTGGACGATCTTCCCCTTTGGCCAACCTCCGAACGGAGGCGTCGGTGTTCAACCCGACGATCAGCAAATCCCCAAGCGCCCGAGCTTGCTCCAGGTAAGTCACATGCCCGGCATGGAGGATATCGAAGACCCCGTTCGTAAAAACGAGCCTCCGACCCTGACGCAGAGCCAACGCTTCGACCATCTCCAACACGAAGGAAGGTTACTGCATTCGGATTGCTAAACCCTCCCCTCGTAGGGGGGCCGTGAGCCTCAAGCGAACAGGGGAGGGGTAAATCCCAACCTGTAACCGAATGTCAAACTCAAAACTCAAAACTCGTAACTCAAAACTCGTCACTCGCAACTCGTCACTCGCAACTCGTCACTCGAAACTATCTAAGGCGGATAACGATGATCCGCGATCAGCATGCCCACCACCGAGCCCAAGGCGGCTCCAAAAACCGTCGCAGGAATAATCATGGCCTCCCAAGCCCCGCCGCGCTGGCCGACGAAATGCACCAGAGCCCCCAAACCGCCCCCAAGCAGTGCCCCCGGCAGCATCCATGCGATACCAAGGCGAATCATTGCGTTACGCCGATCCATCGTCTACTAATATGGCAACTTCCGCAAGGGTTTTGCGTGGAGGTTGCCAAAATCGTATCAATACTTCTGAGATCCCCGAATCGCCGAGCAGCCTGAACCCTCCCCCACCTCTCCTCTCCTCTCCTTGTTGGAATGATCGTGCTATTCGGTGACGGTCAGAGGCAAGTCCCATCTCACGGTCGCTTCAGCGGCCCCAAACACCCGCAGCGGTCGAGCGAAGCAAGACCGCTGCAAAGGGAATAGGAAAGCCCGAAAACGGGCCCGCAACGACGTGCGCGACAGCGCAAAGGAGGCGCGAACCCGTTTCCAGGCTCGCTGCCGCGGCCCAAGCATCCGCGGCCCACATTGGTTGATCTCACCTGGGAACCGAGTATGTTCAAACCACACGCCCCTAAGGTGGCACGCGGCCGCTTCAGCGGCCCAAAGCACCCGCAGCGGTCGAGCGAAGCAAGACCGCTGCAAGATGAAAGGAAAGCCGGAAACGGGTTTGCAACGACGTGCGCGACAGCGCAAAGGAGGCGCGAACCCGTTTCCAGGCTCGCAGGCCGCGGATGCTTGGGCTGCGGCTGCG
>JBKJIP010000415.1:0-12043 GCA_046598515.1 Fimbriimonadaceae bacterium
ATGCCGAAGAGCCCGGCCGATTGGACCGTCGCCAACTTCCGCGCCATGGACTTGCGCGAGATGATGCTTCAATCTCACGTCCCGGGCAAGGACGGCAAGCCGATTGAGAAGAGCCTAAGGGATCTGGGCAATACCGTCTTCTATCTCATGTCGCAGCAGGGGATGCAACTCCTCTATCCGCCCAATGTCGCCGGCTGGAACTGGGGCGCGGGATGGATAGGGGCCGATACCTCGGTCAAGCGGATCAAGAGTTCCGATGGGTTCTTCTGGAGCGGCGGAGAAACCCGTCCCTATGCGATACGGACCGCAGCCCTCCTGAAGGAACGTCAAGTTGCCGATCCTGCAACTCTCGTGGACGCCTTCCTGGAGATCTTCGACGCCCGCATTTCGGCCGAGCAAAGGGCTGCTATCGTCGGTATCTGCGAGAAGCGTGGGGGAGTCAAAGCCTTAGATCACAAAGATCAGTCGGCCGGCCTCTTCGCCGGAATCTCCCGGGCTCTGTTCGCGTGTCCGGAATACCAACTCTGCTAACGGTCCCGAACCTGCATCCTTAAGGTTTGTTTTCGCGTCCCGCCTTTTGAAGATGACGGCTCACCAGAAAGAAATCTGGCACGACTTTCGCAAGTCCCTGATGTGGACCCTCGTCGGTTCCTTCTTCATGTCCTTCGCGTTTCGTCAGACTCCACAGTGGATTTCGACGCTTGCGTTCGGGCTCACGATGCCTACCGGGGCCCTGGTCGTTCGGCTCCTCATCAAGAAGCTCCGCTTCAAGAGCTTCTTCGTGACCGTCTTCATCCAGGGTCTTACCATCGCGGTTGTCTTCTCGGCAGCCTTCTACCTCGCACTCTTCATATGCATCTGGGGTGCTGGCCCCGCGAATCCATTTGTGGTAACGAATGAGATGTTCGCGAGAACTGGAATTCGCGTTTCGATGGGATTTGCCGTGTTCCTCGCAGTTGCCATCACGATGGTCGTCAACGTCAGCAATAAGCTCGGTTCCGGGGTGCTCTGGAACTGGATGACTGGCAAGTATCACGACCCGAAGGAAGAGACCCGTTTCTTCATGTTCCTCGACATCAAGGACTCGACGACGCTTGCCGAGCAACTCGGGAACTTGAAATTCAGCGCACTTGTCCGCGACTTCTTCGAGGATATGTCCAACGCTTGCTTCGAAACCAAGGCCGAGGTTAGCCACTACATAGGCGACGAGGCCGTGATCTCCTGGCGCCCGGACCGCGGGGTGCGCAATGCCAACTGCGTCCGCTTCTTCTTCTTGGTCCAAGCCGAAATCCAAAAGCGCGCTGGTCACTATCAAGATCGGTACGGTCTCGTCCCCGGATTCAAAGCCGGCCTCCACCTGGGCTCGGTCGTGGCGACGGAAGTGGGTCAGTCCAAGAGCGAAATCGTGTTTCACGGTGATGTGATGAACACAACGGCAAGGATCCAGGGGCTTTGCGCTGGCCTAGAGTCCGACTTCCTTATCTCCGAAGACGCCCGAGCTCATCTGGCAAGTGAGTTGTCCAGCTACAAACTTCAGGATCACGGGGAGCAGATCCTGAAAGGCAAGGTCGTCCCGGTGCGTGTTCACTCGGTTACTGGGTCGTAGTTAGTTGAAAGGTCCGCGCTAGAACTGCAAGGGCGTGGCATGATCTACTTCAACTCAATAGTCGCGGTCACAGGAGTGTGATCGGACGGCCACATGCCTCCTATCTTCTCGGTGATAATGGCAGCTGACTTCACGTCCCACGACTTGTCCACCCAGACATAGTCGATCTTCGCCGATCCAAGTTCTTTGAATCCGCTGAACGTTCCCGGCTCCGGCAGAGAGGGATTTAGAACCCGCCAGGTATCGCGGAATCCTCCGGCGGCAATCGCCTTCGCCGCTGGATTCGTCTCACCGGCGTTGAAGTCACCGGTGACGATCACGGGGGAAGGGCCGGCGACTCGCTTCAAGATCAGTTCGGCGCTTTTCTCGCGGCTGGGTTGGGATTCGTGGTCGAAATGGGTGTTGAAGACGCGGAACATCTCGCGTGATCGGATGTCTTCGAAGAGCGCCCAGGTGCAGATTCGAATGACGTTATTGCCCCAGTGCTTTGAAGCGACAACTTCCGGTGTATCTGAAAGCCAGAACGTGCCCGAATCCAACGCCTTCAACCTTTTGCGGTCATAGAGAATGGCGCTGAACTCGCCGGCTTTCTTGCCGTCGTCCCGTCCGACCCCAACTTTTCCGTAAGAGAAGGCGGCGGCGAATTCGTCGACTTGGAAATCGAGCGCTTCCTGGACGCAGAGGATGTCCGTCGGATGCTTTTGAATGATGCCCAGGGCCAGCGGTCGCCGCAACTCCCATTTGTTGAGGCCGTCATTCGCGGTTCCGTAGCGAACGTTGAAACTCGTTACGGTGAGCGGCTTCATTTGAGTCGGAAGCGAAAGAGCGATGAGTAGGGAGATCATTTCGGGAGACCGATGTTCGGATCCAGGTTATTCGTGGCGATGAGAGTGAGGATGACGATGCCGAGGGCGACGCGATAAACGATGAAAACCATCGTCGATTTCTTCTGCAGGTACGCCATTAGGAATGCAATGGCCGCGTATCCGACAACAAAGGAGACGACCGTGGCGACGATCGTAGGCGTGAGATTCGAACCGAGAATGTCGTCTCGTTCCTTGTAAGCCCCATAGATGCCCGCCGCGAGGATGCTCGGGACGGAGAGAAGGAAGGAGAATCTCGCCGCTGCTTCGCGTTCCAGGCCGAGGAAAAGGCCACCCGTGATCGTCGATCCGCTGCGGCTCGCGCCGGGGATCAGAGCCACAGCCTGCCAGAGCCCGACGATCAGCCCGTCGCGCTGAGATAGGGAATCGGCGGAGCGCTTCCTCGTGCCCACTCGCTCGGCCACGTAGAGAAGGATGCCCAAGGCAATCAGGGTTACCCCGATTACGGTGAGAGACCGCAGCGACCCCTCGATGTATTTCTTGCCGAGAAGACCAAGTACCACGATTGGGATCGTGCCGTAGAAGATCGCCCAGCCGAGGCGGCTGTCGTAAGACTTTTCACCTCTGAAACTGCCGATCCAAGCCGTAAAAATTCGAACTAGATCCTTCCAGAAGTAAATGAGGACGGCGGCAAGGGTTCCGAGCTGGATCACAGCAGTGAAGGCAGCGCCGGGATCGGGCCATCCGAAGAGCGTCGGCGCGATTCTGAGGTGGGCGGTGGAAGAGATCGGCAGGAATTCCGTGAGACCCTGTACGATGCCAAGGATAATGGCCTCGACTATCCCCACATCGGCACCTCGGGAGACTCGACGCCGAGCGACTTCAGGACCAGATAGCGAATCCGTGCGGCAGCTTTGCCATCACCGTAAGGGCTCACGGCTTGGGCCATTTTCTGGTAGGCCGCTTCATCGTCCAAGAGCGTTCGCGACTCGCTGAGAATCGCGTCGTAATCGGTTCCAACGAGCTTGGCCGCGCCCGCATGGACGCCTTCCGGCCGCTCCGTCGTGTCTCGCAAGACCAAGACCGGCTTGGCGAAAGCGGGAGCTTCTTCCTGCACGCCGCCGGAGTCGGTCAGGATCAGGTAGGAACGCTGCATGAGCTTGACGAAGGGCGCGTAATCGGGGGGCTCAATCAGATGGACGCGCTCGACGCCTCCCAGAATCGAGTTGAGCACCTCGCGGACTTGCGGGTTACGGTGCATCGCGACAACCAGAATGGCATCCGGCGTGTCTTCGAGGATCTTTCGCGCGGCCTTGGCGATTCGGATCTGGGGCTCGCCCCAGTTCTCGCGGCGGTGGGTGGTCAGGAGGATCACTCGTCCCGTGTGCTCGGGGAACCAAGTCTGATCTTCCTTTTCGGCCACGGCAAGGACGGCGTCGATGCCGGAGTTGCCCGTAACGAAGACCGATTCCGGGGTGTGGTGCTCGCGAAAGAGATTCTCCGCCGCCCAAGTCGTCGGCGCGAAATGGTGCTTGGCGATGATGCCGGTCGCGCGTCGATTGAACTCTTCGGGGAAGGGGTTCCAGACGGTGTCGGTTCTCAATCCGGCTTCCACATGGCCGAAGGGAATCTGGCGGTAGAAGCTGGCGAGGCTGGCGACGAAGGTGGTCGTCGTATCGCCTTGAGCGATGATATAGTTCGGCTTCAGCTCGTCGATCGTGCGATCAAGCCCTTCCAGAGCTCGGCAAGTGACCTGGGCAAGGGTCTGACCATGCTGCATGATTTCCAGGTCGTAATCGGCGGTCAGGTCGAAGGCTTCGAGGGCCTGTTTCAGCATTTCGCGATGCTGACCGGTGGCTACGACGATGGTCTCGGCGACATCCGAGAACTTGCGTAGTTCGCGGATCACGGGAGCGGTTTTGATGGTATCCGGCCGCGTCCCTACGACACAAACGATGCGTGGTCTATCCATGAAACTTTACGGCGAGCACGAGGGCGGCTCCCAGCGCCAGCGCTATAGCGTACAAGACCCAGACGGCCTGCCGCTGAGTCAGGCCGCGGTTCAGGAGTTGATGATGAATGTGTCGCTTGTCCGCCTGGGTGATCGGAACGCCGCTCATGCGGCGGCGGATAACGACTTGCACGGCATCGAAGAGGGGAATACCGAACACGAACAGCGGGATGATCATCGTGAACGCCGCCGCTGTCTTCATGGCGCCTACGATGCTGAGGGAGGCGAGGATGAATCCAAGGAGCTGCGCGCCACCGGTGCCCATGATGATCTTGGCGGGGTTGTAGTTGTGGCGGATAAAGCCGAGGGCGGCGCCGGACATGGCGGCGGCGATGATGGCCACGCGGGGCTGTCCCTGGTAAGTGGCGATCAGCGCGAGAACCACACCGGCGATTGCGGCGATGCCGGAGGCGAGGCCGTCGATACCGTCGATCGTGTCCATAGTTTTGGACACGATGAAGATATAGAAGGCGGTGATGGGCCACGCCCAGAATCCAAAATCCACCCAAGTCGGGTTCCCGGCCAGCGGGGGCCATGCAATGCCCTTGATCTGGATCAGGCTCTGACCTTCGCCGAAGTATTGAATCGCGAACCCGGCCGCGATTAAGAAGAGAAGTTGTATCTTGGCGCTGAAGGAGTGCAGGTCATCGAGAGCGCCCATGATGACGATCAGGCCACCGATTCCGAGCAACCCGACGATGTACAGCGGGAACGTGGTTTGAAACTTCGCGAAGGGAAGCAGGATCAGGAGCGCGGCGAGAAGGCCGGCGAAGATGCCGATGCCGCCCCAGCGGGGAAGGGGCTCTTTGTGAACACGGCGGTCGTCACGTTTGGGGTCATCGACGGCCCCGAACTTGAAGGCGAGCTTGCTGACAAGGGGTGTCACCGCCCACGTGATGGCGAGGGCGATGAATCCGGCGAGAAGAGGGAAGCGAAAGCCATCCAGCATTCCGCCTTCTTTAGCGGCGGCAGCAAGGAAGGGGATCACCCGCCCAAGTCCACCTTCTCCAAAATGCCTTCACGGAATCTGAGCACGTCCATTTTGGACTCCCGGAACAGTTCAAGAGAAAACTCGTCCGGATAGTTCCCCTCATAAATGACGCGCACGATGCCCGCATTGATGATCATTTTCGCGCAGTTGTTGCACGGCTGGGCCGTGACGTAGATCGTCGATCCATCGCAGGAGACGCCGACCTTGGCGGCTTGGAGAAGTGCGTTCTGCTCCGCATGAAGCGCACGGATGCAGTGATTGGCCCGCATACAGCCCAACGGCCAATCGTGAAGGTTGCCTTCGGGGGGACAGTGGCTGATGCCCCGCGGTGCCCCGTTGTATCCGGTGCTGATGATCTGGCGGTCGCGTACGATAACCGACCCCACGCTCAGACGCGGACAAGTTGCGCGCGTCGCTACAAGCGTGGCGATCTGCATGAAATAACTATCCCAACTGGGCCGCTCGGTCATGGAGGCTCATTTTGGCATGGAAAGTCGTGCCGCGTGATGCCGAGCCAGGCCGAGTCGCAACTCCTCCGGCTATCGCCTCCGTCGCCTGCGGTTCGCCCTGCGGGCTGATGTCGTGGGCGGCCAATACCCCTCGCTGAGGGACGGAACGCCTTCAGCGTTGGGACAGCAGACTCCGCCTATTCACCCAAAGTCTCCGATGATGCAAAGGCTACGAGGTTCGGGCCCGTGAGGAAAATGCCGATCGAGGCCTGTGCTCGAAGTTTCGTTCTTCTCGAAGATTCGGAGGCTTCCGCCGCGACACAATCATTCACGGCCACACTTATCTGAAACACTAAATCACCGTGCATTGGGATATGCCGCAGCGACACGATCATTCGCGGCCCACATTTGGCTCTAGCTTTAGGCACTGACCCGGGACTGCGGGGGCCAAACAGGTACAATCAAGCCTGTTGCCGCCGTTATGGAAACGGCACTCCTTTTGACCGCACTTGCGCCTTAATCCTGAGGCGCTCGCAGGAACGGTCGACTCATTGGTCTCGCATACGCTTTATCGCGCCTGGAACATGGCGCACAAAGAAGATTGTGAACTCCCTTTGAGGGAGATCAACCGACCGAAAATATGCCGAAAAAGAAAAGCACCGGCTTCGAAACACCGAAGCGAAAGAAGAACAGCAACTCCGCCCCGCCCACTGCATCCAAGGCTCCCTGGAGCCCCAAAGGACCGAAGGGCACCTTCAAGCCTGGCGGCCCCAAAAAGGGAGGCCCCGTAAAGGACAAGCCGGCGCCGCCCAAACCGGAACCGACGATTGTCGAGGACACGACATTCTCCGAGCTTGGCCTCCAAGACCAGACGCTTAAAGCCCTCGCCGACCTAGGCTTTGAGATTCCGACTCCAATCCAAGCCCTCGCGATCCCTGTTCTTGTGACGGGCTGCGACATGATCGGTATCGCGCAGACAGGAACCGGTAAGACCGCTGCCTTTGGGCTCCCTCTTATCGAAAAGATGGATGCGGCCGATCTGTCGATCCAAGCCCTAGTCCTCGCTCCCACTCGCGAGTTGGCGATCCAGGTTGCGAAGGGGATTCACGATTTTGCTCGCTATGCCGGACTGCGGGTTGTGCCCGTTTATGGCGGCCAGCCGATCGATCGTCAGTTCCGTGCGCTGCGCGCCGGGGCGCAGATCGTCGTCGGTACGCCGGGCCGCGTTTTGGATCACCTTCGCCGAGGCTCCTTGAAGCTGGACGGAGTCAAGTTCTGCGTTCTCGACGAAGCGGACGAGATGATGGCGCTCGGATTCACGGAAGATATGGAAGCGATTCTCGCCGCCCTTCCGGAAAGCCGTCAACTGGCGTTCTTCTCGGCGACCATGGCGCCGCGCGTCTTGGCGATCACGACCAAGTTCCTGCGCAATCCGCAGCGAGTCGAGATCATTGCAAAACAGCGAACCCTTGAGACCACTAATCAGACTTTCTACGAGGTCGCCCCGGGCAAGAAGGCGGAAGCCTTGGCCCGCGTCCTCGACATGGAGACGCCGGGCTCGACAATCGTCTTCTGCCGCACGAGGCTAGAAACCGCGGAGCTTAGCGACTCGCTGCAGCTTCGCGGTTACAACGCCGAGCCGATCCATGGCGACATGAATCAGGGCGAGCGTGAGCGCGTTCTGCGTCGCTTCCGTGAAGGCTTGGCCGACTTGCTGGTTGCGACGGACGTCGCTGCCCGCGGTCTGGACATCGACAACGTCACGCATGTTATCAACTACGATGTGCCGTGGGACGTCGAGCAATACATCCACCGGATCGGTCGCACGGGCCGTGCGGGGCGAACGGGCGATGCGATCACGCTGATCTACAGTAAGGAGCGCAACAAACTGGCGAACATCGAGCGCCAGATCGGCTCCAAGATTCAGCCGGCGAAGATGCCGACGGTGGCCGACATTGCCGCTCGACGCCGCGAAGCATTCGTCGAGTCGCTACGAGTTACCCTGACCGAGGGTGAGCACGAGTTGATGCTGCCGTCGGTGGCCGAGCTAGCGGAAGATTTCGATGTCATGGAAGTTGCGGCCGCCGCGCTTCACATGCTTTGGAAGGAGCGTCATCAGCACGAGGTTCAGGGCGGGGAAGAGGAATCTTTCGCCGACTATGAGCAGCCAGAAGCCGGCATGGTTCGTATCGCGGTAGCGATGGGCCGTGCCGATGGACTTCGTCCGGGCGACTTGGTGGGAGCGATCACCAACGAGTCGGGCCTGCAAGGGAAGCAGATTGGCGTTATCGATATTCTCGATCGGACGGCGTTCGTCGAAGTTCCGATCGCGGAAGGTCAGCGAGTCGTCGATGCTCTGATGAATACGACTTTGCGAAACCGCAAGGTGAAGGTCCAGCTTTCAAAGCCGGCATTCGGGGATTCAGGTGGGTCGCGACCGGCCCGGGGCGAATACAAGCCGCCGAAGAAGCGAGAGAAGCACTAAGCTTGGCGCTGGGCTGTCGCGGGACGGGCATCCGCGACCCACAAATGGGGAAGAAGTTCCAAAAGGAGACGGTCGGACGCGACCGTCTCCTTTTGCGTATAGGTAGATTGATACGCTTGAAACGTATGAGGGGACTTTGGGCGAGGGCAATCCGGGTCGGCCTATGAATCAAATGCTGAGGGGTCTAACCGTTTGTGTCGATTCGGCTACCATATGGGGGGGCATGTGCCGCTTATGAGTCGTCGTCTGTCTCTCTCCGATTTTGGGCTTCCGCTCCTCGCCCTGACCGTAGCGATTGGAGTTCGCTATGCACTTAATCCGTACCTCGGCGATCAGCTACCTTTTGTGACCCTCTTCGCTGCCGTCGCCTACGCCGCTTGGCATGGAGGTCGATGGCCCGGAGTTCTCGTTCTCGTCGTGGGAGTTCTGGCGGCCAATTTCTTGTGGTTCGAGCCTAAGTATCAGTTCTCCGCTCATGGCTTAAACGCTTACGTGGGTGTTTCTCTATTTGTCGTGGGATCTGTCGCGCTGATTGCCATGATGGAGTCGCTGCGATCGGCCCGAGCGAAACTCGCCGCCCAAAATGATCTGCTCAAGATCACCTTCTCTAGCATCGGCGATGGAGTCATCACGACGGATACGGATTCTTGCGTTCTAGAGATGAACAGCGTCGCCGAGAGGCTAACCGGGTGGAGCCCGGCGGAAGCACGGGGGAGGCCGCTCGAAGAAGTCTTCAACATCATTAACGAATCGACGCGTTTGAAAGTCGACAATCCCGCGACAAGGGTCTTACGGGATGGGATCATCGTCGGACTTGCAAATCACACCCTGTTGATCGCTCGCGATGGGACGGAAAAGCCAATTGGGGACAGTGCGGCTCCGATTACGGGACCAGATGGCAGTGTGACCGGATGTGTACTGGTATTCCGCGACGTCACGGAAACCAAACGCCTTGAAAAACAGGTTTTGGAGCAACTCAACGCGGCCCGACTTCTCGCCTCGGTTGTGCAGTCATCGCAGGATGCGATCGTATCCAAGACTTTGGAAGGCAAAGTGGAGACCTGGAATTCTGGTGCGGAGGAAATTTTTGGATACACCGCTTCGGAGATGGTGGGCGAGTCAATCCTAAAACTCATCCCACCGGAGCGGCGAAATGAGGAAGATCTCATCATTTCCCGCATTCGTGCGGGAGAGCGAGTCGAGCATTACGAGACGACTCGTTTACGAAAGGATGGCCGCACCATTCAGGTCTCGTTAACGATCTCGCCCGTAGTGGACGAGGAAGGGCAGATTATCGGCGCGTCAAAAATCGCCCGTGACATCACCGACCAACGACTCGCTCAAGACGCGCTCGCCGAAAGCGAGGAAAGGCTGCGCTTGGCGCTCGAAGCGGGCCAGATGGGCGTTTGGGATTGGAACATCCGAACCAATGCGCTCAAGTGGTCAGCCAGTCTGGAGCCCCTCCACGGATTGGAACCCGGCACTTTCGGGGGCACGTTCGACGCGTTCCAGCAATTGATCCACCCCGAGGATCGTGACCATGTTCAACAGGCCATCGGGAAGGCGGTGGAGGCGGGGTCTGAGTTCGACATCGAGTTTCGCAATATTCGGCCGAATGGGTCCATCCATTGGATCGCGGGCAAGGGCCAAGCGATCATGGGTGCGGATGGCGCTCCAGAACGCATGATCGGCGTTGGGCTGGATGTGACCTATCTTCGCCGATCCGAAAAAACAGCTCGATTCCTCGCTGATGCTGGGGCAGAATTGGCGGTGTTGGTCGACCTCGACAGCACCCTTCAGAAAGTCGCCTCTCTTGCTGTGCCTGATTTCGCCGACTGGGCGGCGGTCGATTTCCTAGAGGAAGACGGAAGCCTGAGGCGAGTAGCCGTCGCCCACGTGGATCCCAAGAAGGTTGCCTTCGCCCATGAACTGCACCGACGATTCCCGGCTGATCCCAAAGCTCCTCAAGGCGTGTGGAACATCATTCGCTCAGGGCAATCCGAGATGGTCCCGCACATCACCGAGGAGATGGTCGAAGCGACCACGGCGGATCCAGAATTGTTAAGCATCATTCGCGAACTGGGCCTAAAATCGTACGTCGGGGTGCCGATCACTGTTCGGGGCAAAACACTTGGCGCGATCACGTTTATCTCCGCGGAGACCGGGCACGCGTATGACGAAACCGACCGGTCGATTGCCGAAGACTTGGCCTCGAGGGCGGCCGTCGCTATCGAGAACGGTCAGCTTTACCGCCAGCTACGCGAGGCAGATCAGAGGAAGGATGAGTTCCTCGCTACGCTCGCGCACGAACTTAGGAACCCTCTGGCTCCAGTGAAGAACGCGCTCGAACTCATGAAGATATCGGGCAACGATCAAGCGATGATCGAACATGCCCGCGCCATGATGGATCGACAGATCGGGCACATGGTTCGCCTGATCGACGACCTTCTCGATGTCAGCCGCATCACCACCGGCCGGCTCGAACTCAAGATGGATCGGGTCGATCTTGCCGCTGCCGTACAGCACGCCCTAGAGACATCCCGACCGATGGTCGAGCGGATGAATCACAAACTGGTCGCCAAACTTCCTGAGATGTCCATTTTCCTGACCGCCGATCTGGCTCGGCTGGCCCAAATCCTGGGGAACTTGCTCACGAACGCCTCGAAGTACACGGAGGCGGGCGGGCACATCGAGCTGTGCGTTGAGCGGCAGGGCAATTGGGCCGAGATTCGGGTGGTGGACAACGGCATCGGCATTTCCGCCGAATTGCTTCCCCATGTCTTTGATCTCTTCGTACAGGCGGATCGGGCACTCGATCGTTCCGAAGGTGGTCTCGGCATCGGCCTCTCGCTGGTAAAGCGTTTGGTCGAGATGCATGGTGGAAGCGTGCGGGCATCCAGCATGGGCCCGGGCATGGGCAGTGAGTTTGTGGTGCGGTTACCGATTCAAGAAGTACTGAGCGGGCCCAACGACGATTCTGACGCCGGTAGCGGCACTCGACTGCCGGGGCATCGGATTTTGGTGGTGGATGACAATCGCGACAATGCTGAAACCCTGTCAAGTCTGCTCCAGATGACGGGCCACGAAACGATGGCCGGCCACGATGGAGCCCAAGCGGTCGAACTCGCGGAGAGTTTCCAGCCGGACATCATTCTGATGGACATCGGCCTGCCGAAGATGAACGGATACGAGGCTTGCCAAGCGATTCGCGCAACGAGTTGGGGCAAGAAAATCATGATGGTCGCCGTGACCGGTTGGGGTCAAGACGAGGATATTCGCCGCTCCCGAGACGCGGGATTCGATAGCCACTTGGTCAAACCGGTCGATCTGGCCAAGATTGAGAGCACTATCTCCTCACTCATGTCCAAGTAGACTCCTCCCGTGCTATACCGAAGAATGGGCCAATCGGGCCTTCAGCTAAGCGTCTTCTCCCTCGGGTCTTGGGTCACGTTTCACAATCAAGTGGACGTTGACAATGCTGTCACTCTGATGAAGGCCGCGTACGAGGCAGGCGTCAACTTTTTCGATAACGCCGAGATTTACGCCAAAGGCGAGAGCGAGACCGTGATGGGGAACGCCCTTCAGCAACTCGGGTGGCGGCGGGGAAGCTATGTGGTTTCGACGAAGTTCTACTGGGGACTGCACGACGGACCGAACGAGAAGAACACGCTGAACCG
>JBKJIP010000452.1:0-3487 GCA_046598515.1 Fimbriimonadaceae bacterium
TTCACCAGCGGCTCGGAAACGAAAATCGATCGATCCGGCGCGCAGTCCAGCGGCGATCCCCAGCCCTACTTCGGCAAGATCGACTTCGCCCGGAATGCAGTGCTCGTAGCCTTCCATCCGAGCGCGTCCGCCCGCCAGAGGCAAGACGTCATGCGCCGCAACGGGCTCATCGAAGACCCGAACTTCCGCCCGAACCCCTATTTCGCGCGATTCCTTATCTCCGGGATGACGACCAGCACGGTCAGCACCGTCGTCGAAGGCAAAGTCGCCGCTCTTCGCGCAGAACCGGCAATCCGGCTGGCCGAACCCGACTTCCAGATTAAGCCTGATCAGGCGCTGCCGAACGACACCAACTTCGGTCAGCAATGGGGCCTTCATAACACGGGCCAATCCGGGGGCACGGCCGATGCGGATATCGACTGGCCGGAGGCCTGGCCCGAGGCGGCCGGATCGCCGGTGACCGTCGCCGTCTGCGATGACGGCGTGGATTACGCCCACCCCGACCTTGCCGCTAATGTCTGGCAAAACCCGGGCGAAATCGCTGGCAACGGGATCGACGACGATAGCAACGGCTACATCGACGACACGCGCGGCTGGGATTTTGCGGCCAACGATAACAACCCGACTCCGGGAGGAAGCGACTCGCACGGCACCCATGTCGCTGGCACTGTCGGGGCTGTCACCGACAATGGAATCGGCGTCGCCGGCACATCACCAAACGTTCGCATCATGTGCATGCGCATGTATTCCGGCCAGTCAAGCTGGATGTCGGCTCTCATTCAGAGCATTGACTACGCTCGCCAAAACGGAGCCAAGGTCATCACCGTCAGCTACAACATCGACGGTTACACCCAACTCCTGGTCGAGGCGATCCAGCGGGCGGGCAATGACGATGTCGTTTACTGCAACTCCGCCGGGAACAACAGCCAGAACATCGATACGCTGCGCGGAGCAATCCGCAATGTGACCACGAACGTGGTCTTCGTGGCCTCTATCGATCGCACGGACACGCGGTCTTCCTTCTCGAACTTCGGAACGACGGTCGAGATCGCCGCCCCGGGTTCGGACATCATGAGCACGCTCCCCGGCGCCAGCTATGGCAATAACTCCGGCACGAGCATGGCCGCGCCGCACATGGCGGGTGCCGTGGCGACGGTTCGAGCGAAGTATCCGGCTCTTACCGCTCGCCAAGCGCTCGATCGGCTCATCGGAACCGCAGATCATCCCCCCACGCTGGCTGGAGTCAACGGCGGCCGTCTCAATCTGAGCGCGGCTATGGACGACGATGCGATCAACCCGAGCGACCCGGCCAACGTTCGCAACTCGCACTATTCATCAGAAGCTCTGAAGGTTCAGTTCGTGGGTTCTGGCGACGATGGCGCCGTGGGCATGGCCTCGGCCTATGACGTCCGCGTCAGTACTTCACCAATCAATAGCGGCAACTTCTCCTCGGCTCGACGCGTTTATCCCAACATCGCACCGGTTCCGGCCGGAACGACGATTTCGTGCGCGGTCACTGGTCTATCGCCCAATAAGGCCTACTACGTAGCCGTGCAAGCAATCGATAACGTTGGCAACCGATCCGGAATCGCGGTTAGCCCCGTGCCTATGTCGACTCGGCCCCTGCCGATCATCGAGGACGCGGAAGGCGCGGGCACCTTCACTCCGGTCTCTGGACCGTGGGCGATCACGACCACGCAATCCAGTTCTCCCACCCATTCGTGGACGGACTCTCCCGCCGGTCAGTACGGGAACGGCCTCAACATCGAGCTCCGCTCGAACGCCCAGCATGTGGTCAACGGCCTACGGTTCCTACGCTTCAACGCGAAGATCGATCTGGAGGCCGGGTACGACTACCTTTACGTCGATGTATCCGCCGATAACGGTGTTAACTGGGTGAACCTGGGCCGTCTGAATGGCGCGGCCGACTGGAAGGCCTACAGCTACTCGCTGTCGGCCTTCTCCGGTCAGTCTCTCCGGGTTCGCTTCCGCTTGACCTCCGATGGCAGCGTGACAAGGGACGGCGTCTATATCGACGACGTCTACTTCGCGCCGGCCAGCTTGCTCTATAGCGACAACATGGAGACCAACTCCACGTTCGGCTCCTCCACGGGTTGGGGCTGGGTAACGGATAAGAGCTCGAGCCCAACTCACTCTTGGGCCGATTCCCCGGCGGGAGCGTACGGCAACAATGCCTTCAACACACTCGACGGCGCATCCTCAATCAACATCGACGGCTTCGCCAACCCAAGCATTTCCTTCAATGCGTGGGTGGATTTGGAGAACAACTACGACTACCTGAATGTGTTGGCCTCGGCCAACGGCGGAACCTACTCCGAAGTGGGACGCCTCACCGGCATCCCGAGGACATGGGGCGCGTATTCGTTCACCTTAGGCGATGCGACCACGGTTCGCCTCGGGTTCCGCATGACGTCCGATGGCTCCGTCACCAATGACGGGGTTTGGGTGGACGACGTGAGGATCGTGGGCGAGAAGTGGTACTCGATCAAAGATCCCAAGCCAAAGCCTAACGAGTAGATCTCGCAAGGTTGGATTTAGAGGCGCGGTTCCCCTTGAGGCCGCGCCTTTTGCTTTGCGAAGCTCCCGGGAAAAGTTTCAAAAAAACCTCCCCTCTTTGTCGATTTTCGATGGAGCCGTTCGACTATTTCTCGAGAGACCGTGCTGCAGAGATACTCGCAACCGGAACCCTCGACCCGTCGGCACACGCATAACAAGGTTAAATCGTGGGCCTGAGACAAACAGGAGATGAATCTGTGAAATACATTTGCCTCGGATACATGCAGGAAGACAAATGGCACGCCACATCGGAAGCGGACCGCCATGCGATGATGGACGAGTGCTTCGCCTATGACGAGTGGCTCATGGCCAATGGCCACTACGCGGGCGGCTCGGCCCTGCAGAGCACCAGCAATGCGACAACGTTGCGCTATCAAGACGGGCAAACAGTCGTTCTAGACGGGCCGTTCGCGGAGACGAAGGAGCAGCTTGGCGGCATTCTGATCCTGGAAGCGAACGACCACAACCATGCGATCCAACTCATGTCCAAGCATCCGGGGGTGCGCCTGGGAGGGTGCTTTGAAATCCGCCCCGCTGCCGATCTCGATGAAATGATGGCGCAGTGCGCGGAGAGACGCGGAGGTTCGAAGTGAGCCTGATCGAAGAAGCGAAAGCGAACCTTTCGCAAGCCAAGGGTCAACTCGACCACGCTTTCGCGAATGTGCCGGACGACCGAATCAACTGGTCGCCCTCTCCCACCGCACGAACGGCCGTTCAGCAAGTCGCCCACGCCGCGGATGCGCTTCATCACATCGCAGAAATGCTCGATGGCCGACCCTTTGCGGTGCAAAGCATCCCCGACGCCGACCGCGGATTTCGAGAATGGGAACGCGCTTTCACCACCCGCGAGGAAGTTCAGGCGCTGCTAGACAAGAACTTCGATGCCTACATCGCCCTTCTCGACCGGCTC
>JBKJIP010000092.1:0-11319 GCA_046598515.1 Fimbriimonadaceae bacterium
CCCCCAGACAAGCGAGCGTGGCGCCACCTACAACGTACGCTCGGTGCTTGAGCGCCCAGACTAGGCCATTTCGGTAAGAGGAATCCCAGGAGTGGAGGGTCACGCCGATACGGTCGAAGACTCGCGTCAGCGGGCCGGCCTTCTTCTCGCGAAGCTCCGGATGAGCCTCTTCCATGACCTCTCGCTCCTTGATCATTCGAGACGCCAGCATCGGCACGACGGTGATTGCGTCGAGCAGCGAGACGGCCAGCGAAAAAACAACGACGAGGGCGAACTGGGTGAAGGTCTGGCCAGTCTGTCCCTGAATCAAGAACAGCGGCATGAAGACGATCATGACCGTGAACGTAGAGGCGAAAACGGCGGAGAGGATCTCTTGAGTGCCGCTAACGGCCGCCTCCGCAGACCTCTTTTTGTCACGTTCAATATGCCGGTATATGTTCTCCAGAACGACGATCGCATCATCGACGATAAGGCCGGTGGCCAGCGCGAGGCCGCTCAAAGAAATCGTGTTGAGCGTGAACCCGCTGAAGTAAAGCAGGGCAAAAGTGGAGATGATGCTGATCGGAATCGACAGCGCAACGACGAAGGTGCTCCGCAGGTTGCGGAGGAAGAAGGTGATGATCAGGATGGCGAGCGCACCGCCGATGATCGCGCTCTCTTGGAGATCGTGAATCGACTTCTCGATGAAATCCGCTTGGTTCTGAATGAGGCCAAACTTGATGTCCGGATTACGCTCTTGTATCTGCTTGATGGCGGCAAGCACGTTCTTTGAGGTCTGAACGGTATTTGAATCGAGCTGTTTGCTGACGCTGATGTTCAGCGCCGGTTCCCCATTCATCCGTGTGTACGAGAGAACGTCTTGGCTCGCGTCGCGCACATCGGCGACTTCGTCGAGCGAAATCAACCGCCCATTGACGTTGCCGATCGGAACCTGGCGAAGCTCGTCGAGATTCTTGAAATAGCCGATACTTCGTAGGCTGTATTGCGTTCGGCCCTCTTTAGCGACTCCGGCGGGAAGGCTGAGATTTTCTTGCTGCAGTCGGCGCGAAATGTCGGTGATTCCGACGCTATAGGCGCGGAGCTTGGCCGGATCGACGTCGACCATGATGGCCCGGTCCTGACCGCCCGAAATATTCACCTGGGCAACGCCGCCCGAGGACTCGATAATCGGGCTCAGCTCGTTGATCATTCGCGAGCGGAGCTTGATCAAGTCCATCTTCGAAGACGAGACACCGAAGTTCAGAATCGGAAGCGAAGTCGGGTCGAACTTGAAGACGGATGGCTCGGAGATCGTAGGGTCTCGCGGGAAGCGGCCCTTCGCGCGCTGGATGGCCTGCGAAATATCGATCGAAGCTTTGTCGATATCAACGCCATAGTTGAACTGAACGCGGACGCTCGAATTGCCTTGGCTCGAAGTCGAACTGACCATGTACAGTCCCCGTACAGTCGAAACCGATTGCTCGATGGGACGCGTGATCTGCGTCTCCATTTCTTCGGGCGACGTATTCGGCCAACTGACGTTGACGGCCACAGTCGGAATATCGATCCGGGGAAGTAGGTCGATGGGGAGGCGCAGAAAACAGATGTAACCGAGAAGAACCAGCGCCGAAATGCGCATGGTTACCGCGACGGGCCGCGTTACGGAAAATTTGCCGATGTTCATCGAGGTGCTCCCTGCCCACGGCCTTGTCCGCCGGCGCCAGGTTGTCCGCCGGCCTGACCGCCACCCTGGCCACGTCCGCCTTGACCGGGCAACTGAACGGTTTGGCCATCACGAACACTGTCGAAAGACAAAACGACGACCTTTTCGCCGGCTTTCACACCTTCTAATACTTCCGCCGTGGTGTCGCTTTGCACCCCAAGTTTGACGGTGCGGACGCTCACCTTCATTTTATCGTCGACGACGGCGATGGTCTGGCCCTGCTGAGTGGTGCGAATCGCCTCTCGTGGGACGGTAACAGCGGCTTGAACTCGGCCGGTCACGATGATTACATGGCTGAACATTCCTGGTCGAAGCTTCCGGCCGGGATTGGCAAGTCGAATCAAGGCCGTGATCTGCCGGCTTGCGGGGTCGGCGGCGCCATTAACATTGGAGATCGAACCCGTGAAGGTCTGTCCAGCCAGAGCGTCCACGGAGACCTTGGCCGTCTGACCAACCGAGATCTTGCCCAGAACATCCAGGGGCAGGGACGTCCGAACCAAGAGCGAATCAATCGATTGAACGACGATTAGGGGCGTTCCGGGGGAGGCCAGGGAGCCGATGTCCGCGCTTCGCTCGGTCACGATCCCGTCGATGGGAGCGCGAAGCGTGGTTTCGGTCAAACGAGAAAGCGATTGGCTTAACTGAGCCTCGGCGGCCTGAACACTCGCCCGCAGGGCGGAAAGATTCTCTTGATAAGCTGGGTTCCCCGACCGATTCGCCATGGCCACCTTTAAACTGGATTGGGCCTGAGAGAGTCGGGCTTTGCTGGCGGCAATATCCGCCTGGCCCTTGCGCTTGGCGATGGCTAGTTGGTCTCTCTTTGCGCTCAATTGGGCCGTCACGGAGGCAACATTCTGCTTAGCCCCGGCAACTTGGCTGAGAGAGACGTTGACCACGCCTTGCTGAACCTGTACCGCCGTGCGCGCGTCCTCGAGGGCGGCGAGCGACGAGAATCCGTCCTTGTATAGCTCCTCGGTTCGGTTTCGCTTCGCAATTGCATTGGCAAGATTCGCTCTGTCCCTTTCCAGGCCCGCCTCCGCGCTGGTCACCTGCGATTTGGCCGTCTGGAGTTTTGCCTCGGCATCAGTCAAGTCGGATTGGGCAACCCCAACCTGCGACTCATAGTTTCGATTGACCTGGTCGAAGTCAGCCTTAGCGCTCGTTACGGCAGCGTTCTGATTTTCAATCTGCCCGGTTATGTTTGCCCGCGAAGGTCCTTCACCCAACTGGGCCTGCGCGAGACGCGCCCTCGCCTCGGCGACGCTGGATCGAGCTCCCGCGACTTGCCCTTCCAGGTCGCTGGGATCTATGCGCACCAGGCTCTGGCCTTTACTGACCACATCACCTTCCCGCACCTCGATAAACTCGATACGCCCGCCTGTTCTCGGAGCGACGTTCGCTTTGTTTGGTGATTCAAGAGAACCGACGGTTTGAAGTTGCGATTCAATTTCCCCGGCTTTGGCCACGGCGACTTCCACGGTCGGCGTTCGGTTCATGCCTCCGCCACCGCCACCGCCGGCACCAGCGGGACGAGCCCCGCCGCCTCCACCCTGAGCGGCGCCACCGCCGCCACCGCCTGGGCCACCGCCGGCCATTGGATTGGCCGCCTTAACCTTAAATCTCCACACGACGAGCACCGCGAGGAGAACGAGCGGCAAACCTATCCACAACCACTTCTTCATCAATCCCCGAATTCTACGGGACTGGTGGTTCAGAATGTTACGAACCCCAAAACAAGTGTTAGGTTCGGTTAGGTTCAAATGCGGTTTTCTTAGAGCGTTCTTATAAGAGCGAAAAGCACGCCTTCAATTCGGAGCCGCTTTGAAGGGAAGTCTGCCCTCCCAGGTCGCCCGAAGTGCAGGTGCACCGAAACTGCTCCCATGCGATTGCGACGATCACCAATTCCGAGGGATGATATAGGCCAAGGATGGATGAGGCTGTTCTATCGTGCGTAAAACTCTTCGCCATTGCAGGCGGGTTAAGTCTGAGTGTGGGCTTCATCCTTCGCTTCATTCTTGTTTGGACAAAGGTTCCCTATCCCATCGGAGGGGTTTGCATCTTGATCGGCTATGGTGCCGCTTACCTCTTGATGGACTCTGCTGGGATCACGAGTGAGCTGCTGCCTCAGTTTCGGGTGACCTACAGTCAGGTTTTTGCGCAACTCGTCTTCTTCATTGCCTCGGTGTGCTTCATCCTCGACGTATGGCGCAAAGATCGATCAGGAATCGGAGAGGCCCTGGGAATCAGCATTTTTGCCCTCATCCCGGCTTCCTCTCTGATAATGGGGGACGTCATCACCACGGAAATCATGATCATTGCGGCCCTCATGATCATTTTGGCGGCGGTGATTTCGCTGCGGACATATCAGTGCGAGCAGGTGAACTCCATGGGGGTTTGGATGACCCTGATCCTCTTGGCGGGCGTTATCGGTGTCAACCTGCGCCTCGATGAGATCGAAGCGACTTACACGTGCTCGATGCTTGCCGGCGGGTTGATCGCGTGGATTGTGCTCGGGTTCCTTCATCCCCGCGGCTCCATCGGGCGATCCGGGCTCGTTCCGGCGACTTACACTGCACTGCTTATCGCTTCGTCTTATCTGGCCATGCGAGAAACGTTCTATTGCGGATGCCTTCTCCTGCTGCCCGTTGCAAGCCTCCTGCTGCCCATTCCGAAACCCTATGAACAAGGCTCCGTCACTTACCCGGAGTACCTGGAACTAATCGGCTGGCCGCGGCGGCGGATTATGCTTGGAGTCGGTGGCGTCCAGCTTGCGTTGGCTGTCGCCGCAATTGTGGTCGCAAAGCCTTATCAGATTTAAGGCTAAATCTTCAGCCGAAAGACTTCCCGCTGTTCGTTCGTGATAAGCGCGCGATCATTCCCTTCGAAGCAGATGCCTTCGCACTGCTGGAGCCCGCTGAGCGGGATTTTGCGCTTCGTTCCGGAGAAAAACTTGTCGCCCGCCGCTGTGGCATCGAATACCCACACGCTCTGGCCGACGGCTTGGCAAAGAATCACCAGCTTCGTTCCGTCCTCGGAAACGTCCGCCGCGGTGACCCAACCTCCCAGACCCGAGATTTGATCGATCTTCGTGAGAATGTTGGGTTGATCGGTGTGCATCGTGTCCAGCCGATACAGTTTCGACGAATCTGAAGGGATTCCAAGTTGGCCGCCCGTGCGGTGTTTGGTCACAAAGTAAAGCTTGCCCCGAAGGTAGAAAATGGACTCGCAGTCGAACTCCCAACTCGACGGGGGGAAAGCGATTTGATCCGGATAGCGGATGGGCAGAAACTTCGTCGCTGCAATCGAGAAGGTCGCCCCCGGGTTGGGCTCGGGCACAACGTAAACGCCAAGATCCTGGCGGGCATTGCCGTTGTTGCCCATATCCCCGATGTACAGGTTAGTGCCGTCGTACGCGATGTCTTCCCAATCGACATTGGCTGCCCCGGTGATACGCACACCCGGCCACTCCTGCTTCCCGGGGATAGCTGTATTCGCCCAATAGTTGCTCGATGGCGGAAGCAAGACGGTCCCATTTGAACGCATCGCGAACACCCGCGCCGAGTCCCCCGAGTCGTTATGCACCCAGTAAACATCCTTGTAAACACGGCTCTTGGCGATGCCGCTCATTTCGCTGACCGGCGGATGAATCACCGTCCCGATTTTGGCGATGCCTTGAAAACCGATGACGAGTGCGGCGAGAAGCATGCCCTAAGCCTACTTGGCCGTGCGTCTCAAACGCCAGTCCCGGATGTTTGTGCCAATGCTGAGAAGCACCGCGGAAGCCATACAAATGCCGGCGACGTTGTTCACCAGGTCGACGGGAGGGTTCCATCCGGAGATCTTCTCAACGAGGAGCTGAAGATAGGATTCCGCATCGTCTCGGATTCCCATCTCGCGGCGAATCGTGAAATGGGCATCCGTGCAAACACAGTATCCAACGCCATACCAGAGCCCCATCACGAGCCACGAGACGAGCGTCAGTCCCAGCGTGGCCAGGTTCCAGGGCCGCAGCCGTCGATGGGTCCAACCGAAGAGGTTGAAGAAAATCAGCACCGTATGGAACAGCCAAAAGAAGCCGTCGCCCAGATACAAGAGCCACATGCGTGTCCTTATCTTAAGGGCAATGCTCTATTGATTTGGCGGCAGTCTTAGAAAGTTGGGCGACTCCATCAATCGACTACGGTTTCGGCAGTTGCGATCAGGCCTTCCGGCGTCAGATACACCAAGACGAACCGGCTCACTTTGCCAAATGTGACGCGATAGTAGAGGACCTGATCAACCTTGCGTCCCAACCGAATGAAGTCTCGCTTCGAGATGTCTTCGGAACCCAGATAGTCCAGCTTTGTGATCCCCTGGAACTCCCAGCGGGGGCCTGCGGATTGTTTCTGTAGCTCGGATGTCACCGCCTTCGACTCGGATGCCTTTTTGCCGCCGACACCAACCGCTGTCAAACCTGCCTGGACCATCTTGGTGCGGGCAGGATCCGGATCGGACTGTTTCGGCAGGGAGTGAATCAGAGACCCGATTCGCGCCCACTCTTCCGGAGGAGTTGGCTGATCCTTTGACGCCGGGCCCAGATTGAACCTAGACACTCGACCATCAGAGTCGCGGGTGAACGCCATCCGCAAGTGAAAGTCGGGCAGGTAGAAAGCGTCCTTGCCGATCGGCTTCAACTCGTCGAAAACGTCCCAACCTCGACGCGAAATCAGCTTGTCCCCTTCGACCCGTAGGTTGATTTGGCCCGTCGGAAACTCGTAGCGTCCCTCAAAAGCGGCCAATTCGCCAGCCTCAGGTTTCACTTCAGGCGGAATATCGTTCTTCACCGGGCGCGGATAGTCGGGCCAGTTGTACACCTCACCGATAACCTTGACGATCCGGTCGATCATGCCCGAGTTATCGTTGGCGTTGATCATGATCACGGCCCCTTGGCCGGAACCCGCATAGGCGATCAGCTTTGAGTCAAATCCAATGTTTCGGCCCCCATGGCTAAAGCGTAGCGTCGCATCCTTGCCCTCAAGAAAGGTGCCCAGTCCTGAATCTTCTTTCACTGGCGTGAGCATCAGGCGCGCTGTCTGTTGGGAGAGCAATGACTCCGGGACGCCTTGATAACTGCGCTGGAGCATGATAGCGAACCGCGCGAGGTCGCTGGGGGTCGTCCACAAGCCATCCGGAGCCAACTCTGGATAGATAAACCACTTGCCTGGCATCACGCTCCCATCGGAAAAGTGACCGCTCGCCTGAGAACTCCAATCCTTAAATCCGGTCTGCTCGAAGGTGCTATCGTTCATTCCCGCAGGCTTGAGGATAGTCGCCGCCATGAAATCGGTGAAGGATTGCTTCGTGACGTCTTGCACCAATTGGCGCATAACAACGTAGCCTCCGCCCGAGTAGCTCCAAGCTGTGCCGGGGATCGCGGCCACGCGAACGGCAGGAGTATTCGATGGTTTTTTGCCGTCGAGCATTTGCTTCAGCGTCGGAAGTGAACTCCGAGATTCGTAGCCCGGAAAACCTGGGACACTGAGGCCCGCCGTGTGGCTGAGGATTCCTCTGAGATTCACTTTGTCCTTCACGGTAAAGGGGCTCTCCGGCAGCTTCCACGACTGAAGCTTGAGATTTACATCCTCGTCCAGATTGAGCGTTCCATTTTCAACCAGCTTTAAAACGGCGGACGAAGTCACAGTCTTGCTGATCGACGCGGCCTGGAAACGGGTCTTCGGGGCCACCAGCCTCAAAGTTCCCTTCTCAATCAGGCCATAGCCTTCAGCCTTCACGATCTTCCCGCCATCGAAAATGGCGATGGAAACCCCCGGAACTCCCCGCTTCGCGATTTGGAAAGTAATGTAGTCATCTACTGCGTCCCCAAATGCCGACGCCGCCCCAACCGCAACCGCAGCAAGCCCTGCCCATCGAAGCCCCTTCGCAGTCTGTTTCCGAGCCTTTCCATTCACGCCACCTACTATACGGGTTTTGTCAAAAGCCTGCGGAGTCGGCCGCATCGCGGCCAAAACCTCAACCTCGGGCGAGCGAAGCAAGACCGACGTCAACACTAAGAATTAAAAGGAAACGGGATCGCAAACGACGTGCGCGAAAGCGCAAAGGAGGCGCGAACCCGTTTCCTTCATTGAAAGCCTAGTCAGGAAGCCCCGTACCTGGACGCTCCGCGTCCAGGTAGCAGGCTTCCACTAGCGCCATCGTCCGATAAGCATCCTCAAAGTTCGTCTCCGGAACAAGGGCGTCATCCGACGCCCAGTTCATCACCGCAGACATCGGACCCCGAAAGGCGTGAGGGAACCAAGAGCCCTCGAGGGGCAGACGTTCCCACGGCCGCCCCTCGATCGCGAAGTCGAAGAAGTCCTCGGCTCCCGCGGGATAGTTCATGTTCAAGCCCATCTGGAAAACGATGGCCCCCTTCGTGCCCTCGATAACGACTTGGCTCTGCTGATGCTTGGGGCCGTAATCATGAGCATGATAGGTCACAACTTGGGCCCGAACTTCGGGTCCGTAGTCGAGCAAAACCGCCGACCGCGAAGAGTGCAGGTTCGGCGATGCAGGATGCCTTAGCGTGTTTGCTTTGACCGACTGAGGATCGCCAAGCAGACACCGAACAAAATCTAGATAGTGGATCGAGTGGTACACGATCTCCATTCGCGGAGCCAGTTCGAGGAAGTACCACAGAGCCCACGGCATATGAACGTGAACCTTTATGTCCACCTCGAGGATTTCTCCGATCGCACCCCGGTCGATGAGATCGCGCGCGGCGAGACTGTACGGCGCACTGCGGAGTTGAAAGTTGACCGCCGCCTTCAGCCCCTTCTCCTGGCAGATTTCCCGAATAGCTCGCGCCTGGCCGAGTTCTTCGCCCATCGGCTTCTGAATCAAAACGGCGGCACCATCCGGCAGCGCTCGAAGCGTTTCTAGAATTGCGACGGCAGGCGTGGCGAGGTCGAAAATCGCTCCTTTTGGGGCCGTCTCGACGCTTTCTTCCAGGGACTCGCAAGTACGGGGAATGCCGAACTCTCCCGCCAACTCGTTGGCCGAGTCGCCTCGAATATCAAAGATCGAAGCGACTTCGAATCCCGCCATCGCATAGGCCGGCAGATGGGCATGCCTCACAATGGCCCCCGCCCCGATGCTCACGATCGGCCGTTTCTCACTCGGTTGGTCGGGGTGCTGCTTCAGATTCATCGTCTATGGCCGAACGCCCCCTCCCCAACGGTTCCCCCGAACTCGGCACGAACATCCGACTTCAGGGGAACCAGGACAATTTCAATCCAAGTTTGTGGGCTGTTTCGAAGCACCATGTTAACTAGAGAACCCTCTTCGCCGCCTCGATATTGTTCACGAGGGGAACGAGGTTCTTCTCGACGTATGCACGGTCGATAACAATCTTGCCCTGTGCCTCTTCGGGCGCGGCGAAGAGGAGATCTTCGAGCAATCGCTCCATCATCGTGTGCAATCGGCGGGCGCCGATGTTCTCGGTTTGGTTTACCTTTTGGGCAAGCCGGGCGATCTCGTCCAAGGCTTCATCCAAGAACTCGACCTCGACACCATCCACGCCCAGCAAGAGCGTGTACTGCTTGGTCAAGGCGTGCTTGGGCTCGCGGAGGATCCGACGGAAATCCATCTCTCCGAGCGATTCCAGTTCAACCCGAATGGGCAGTCGGCCCTGCAGCTCTGGAATCAAGTCGCTCGGGCTCGAAATGTGAAACGCACCGGCGGCGATGAAGAGCACGTGGTCCGTGCGGCATGGGCCGAACTTCGTCTGAACAGTTGAGCCCTCGATGATGGGCAGGAGGTCCCGCTGGACGCCCTCACGCGAGACATCGGGGCCGGCGCCGCCGGACTTTGTGGCCACTTTATCGATTTCGTCGATGAAAATGATGCCCGTCTGCTCCGCCCGTTCGATCGACTCGCGGTTGATCGAAGTGCGATCGACGAGCTTGCGGGACTCATCATCGATCAGGACTTCGACGGCTTCCTTGATGGCGACCTTACGAGTTGTACGCTTGCTACCGCCTAGGTTGGGTAGGCCTTCCAAGCCCATCTCTTCGATGCCTTGATTTGTAAAGACCTGAAGGAAGTTGGTTCCGCCTTCTTCAGTATCGACCTCGATGTACGAATTGTCGAATTCGCCTTTCTCGATTCGACGGCGGAGCTCATACCGTGCGGTGCTGCGGCGTTTCTCAAAATCCTCATCGCTCTCTTCATCCACCGGCTGCGGCTCTTCCGGCTCACCCCAGTTGTAAAAGCGCGAAGCGCGGGGCGGAATTCCGTGGTCGTTCTCGAGCAGATCCACCAGGCGCTCCATTGCGAGCGTCTCCGCCACGGGACGAACCTCCGCGAACTTCTCCTTTTCGACAAGCCGCACGGCGTTGGCGACGAGGTCGCGCACCATTGCGTCAACATCCCGGCCGACATAGCCGACTTCCGTGAACTTCGTGGCTTCGACCTTCACAAATGGGGCTCGGGCCAGTTGGGCCAACCGGCGGGCAATCTCGGTTTTGCCCACGCCGGTGGGACCCATCATCAGAATGTTCTTCGGAAGCACATCGTCGCGGACATCATGGGGCAACTGCTGACGGCGATATCGATTGCGCAAGGCCACGGCAACGGCCCGCTTGGCAGCAGCTTGACCGATGATGTATTGGTCGAGTTCGGCCACAATCTGTCGCGGCGTCAAATCTTCGATTGGGAGAGACATTGAATCTATTGTGACGGAGAGGGTGGGATGCTCGCGAAACAGGGATCTCGCTGGCGGTCGGAAATCAAGGCCTTCTTGGAGGCGGGTCGGCACACCACACGAGGGCGTGTGGTGTGAACAAGTTCCCAACTTGCCGTTCTCGCCGTCCCCCCACCGAGGGCTTTAGCCGACCGGTCCTCGGAAGCGCTGTGCTCCGTCCCAGGCTAGGGAGTCGCACATATGGTGGCCCGGGCCGCCTTAAGAGGCGACCCGGACATTCGGGAAGTGCCACAACTCCTTAGAGTCCCTGCAAGAAGGTGAGCAGCGTCGTTCGATTGGCGGGCGTCATCGCGTTGTAGCGTGTCACCGATGAGGTAGCTTCCCCGCCGTGAAGGCGGATCGCTTGGTCTACGCTTTGGGCTCGGCCGTCGTGCAAGTAGAAGCGGCGGAAGCGGAGTCCCCACAATGGGGCAGTGCGGAACTCGCTTCCCGTCGCCAGTCCTTGTCGAATGTTGTCGGCCAACTGCGTTCCCATGTCATGCAGCAGCAGGTCGGAGTAGAGCGCGACCACCTTGTTTGCCAGAGCCGGAGTTGGATTCGCCCCGGTGTTCATGCTCGGCGTATGGCACGAGCCGCAACCGGTGGAGTTGAAGAGCGTCACGCCGTTGGGCGGCAAGTTCGAAGCGGTTGGCGGCGCTCCGAGGAACCGCATGTAATCGGTGAGTTGATTGACAATCGCGCCGCCCGGATCTTCCGGATCGGGGGCGATATCGGCTCCGGGCGGAATGTTCTGGCCTTGGGGTCGAACTTCGGTAGGGAAGGATGGGCTGGTGATACCCATCTCGTTCAAATAGGCATCGCCGGCGAAGAGGTGTAGGGAAGAGACCTGGCACTTCCAGCCGAAACGACCGAGTTCGGTCACTCTCGTTTCCGGGTT
>JBKJIP010000172.1:0-4544 GCA_046598515.1 Fimbriimonadaceae bacterium
CCTTCGCCTTTGGCGAAGGGCTCTTTTGCTTATGGATCTAATTTGTAACTTCAAAGTGCAGATTCCACGGGTACTTGCACAAGCTTCCTGTCACCGCCAAGACCGACTGTGCGCGTCCAGGATCCGAGACAATGAAATAAGCCCGAGAGCTGATCCGTTTGTATCGAAGACCAAGTATGTCTTTGCCAGGAGCTAGTGCTTGAAGGAGATTTATCTTCAAGCGGGCTTGCTCAGCGTGACTGGTACTTCGATCAAAGTGGTGGTAAATGACAAGACAGTCGTGTCGGGCGGCTAACTTCCCTATCTCATCGTGGGTGATATGCTTACCCCCTGACTTCGAAGAAACTCTGTGCTTGGCCCCCGCGATGCCGTTGTCTGGGTCGACAATGACGACACTGCAATCTTCGACCGCCTTGAGGGCTCGGTCAAACCAAGCCTTGCGGCTCCCAGCCATTTTGCCGTCCGCAAAAAGGGGTTCACTAAAATAGCGAGAGTCCTCTGGGAGGATGCCGGCGGCTTCTAACTGCGCTATAGAGCGTTCTCTCTGGACAACCATTCGGAGCCTCCGAACAAGATCTGGATCGCAATCGGCCCATTCGGACTTGTCAAAGTACAGGATGTGCTTTCCGTCATTGTTGTGAGCCTCATCCAGAAAGCGATACCAGATTACGCCGACCGTTCCACCAAGCTCTCGAATCAATGCACGAGCCAAGGCAAACTTGCTGAAGTCACCGACGTCGCCCGCGTATCTGTCTTGCATTTGAAGCAGGATACCAAGAGTGTTGAGGCGTCTAGTAAGTCGTGTCGACACTGTGCCGTACGAAGCGGTGTGATTCTCACAAAGGCGGGGGCGGTAGTAACCGGCGGGCAGGCTTGATCGGACGCTTGTGGAAGGCTACAAGGCTCAGCTCGCCGAGGCTCGCCCTCCCGCCCGAGCGCGATGCAACAGCCTCGATGGATGCCCGCAGTCCAGTGCCGGCCCAAACGTGAATGGTCACGCTCCGAGGATCGCATCGCGATCCTCTCCCGCGCTGAAGGCGCATGATTTTATAGCCCAGGCCAAGCCAGGCCCCGAGGGCCGCGCCGGCCTGAGAAAGACCGCGCACCCACAAAGGGCCGAAGATTGAGCCGCACACGACGAGGGCGATAGCCCGAGGGAGGTGCGACACAATCTTCGGGCAGCTCGAGAGTTTGACAACCGAGTGAACCTGACTGGTTGATAACTACCGCCTACGCGGGGCACGATGCATCCCCGCGCTCCATGAAAGCTCCTAATGTAAATACTTAGAAGCCAAACAAAAGAGCCTCCAAGCCAAAGGCTTGGAGGCTCTTAGGAATCGATCCCTTAAGCGTGAACGTTCGTGATCGTGCCGGCGCCGACGGTGCGGCCACCTTCACGGATCGCAAACTTGGAGCCTTGCTCCATAGCGATCGGGGCGATGAGCGTGATGGTCATCTGGACGTTGTCGCCAGGCATGGACATTTCAGCCTTTTCGCCACCCGTCGAGCGGATCTCGTTGATGTCGCCGGTAACGTCCGTCGTTCTGAAGTAGAACTGCGGGCGGTAGCCAGGGACGAACGGGGTGTGTCGTCCGCCCTCTTCTTTCGAGAGAACGTAGACTTCCGCGTCGAACTTGGTGTGCGGCTTGATGGAGCCGGGCTTGCAGCAGACCATGCCGCGCTCGATCGAGGTTCGATCGACGCCGCGAAGAAGAAGGCCGACGTTGTCGCCCGCTTCACAATAGTCCAGCGTCTTGCGGAACATTTCGATGGCGGTACAGACCGTCTTGCGAGTGTCGTGGATACCCACGATCTCGATTTCTTCCATGGACTTCAGCTGACCGCGCTCGACACGGCCGGTGGCAACCGTACCGCGACCCGTGATCGTGAAGACATCTTCAACGGCCATGAGGAACGGCTTGTCCTTGTCGCGCTCGGGCTGCGGAATGTAGCTGTCGACCGCTTCCATCAGCTCGAAGATCGGGGCGAATGCCGGATCGTCGACCGTGGCGCCCTTTTCGAGAGCGTCCAAAGCCTTTACCGCAGAACCCTTGATGATCGGGCAGTTCTTGAAGCCGTACTTCTCGAGAAGGTCGGTGACTTCCATTTCGACGAGCTCGATAAGCTCGGCGTCATCGACGAGGTCGACCTTGTTCACGAAGACGACGATGTAGGGCACGCCGACCTGACGGGCAAGCAGGATGTGCTCACGAGTCTGGGGCATGGGACCGTCGGTCGCGGACACGACCAAGATTGCGCCGTCCATCTGGGCGGCACCCGTGATCATGTTCTTGATAAAGTCAGCGTGACCAGGACAGTCGACGTGGGCATAGTGCCGCGTCGCTGTTTCGTACTCCTGGTGGGAGATGTTGATCGTAATACCGCGCGCTTTCTCTTCCGGGGCATTGTCAATCTCTGCATAGGCAACCTTCTTCGCGAAACCCTTGAACGCAAGGGCACCCGTGATGGCGGCCGTGAGAGACGTCTTGCCGTGGTCAACGTGACCGATGGTGCCGATGTTAACGTGCGGCTTGTTTCTTTCGAATTTCGCTCTTGCCATTGTTGTGCTTGTAGTTCCTTTCTGTGGTGTAGCGCTCGTGGTCCAAACCGTCTCGCGCCAGGCAGCCTCAGCACCCCAAGGGGCGCGGACAGCCGATGGGAGATTGTACCAGAGGATCGCCTAGGCATGCAATGAGAGTCGCGTGTCAGTGCCTCTTGGCGCTCCTGAACACCACCAGGTTGGCCTCCATCTCGGCCACGGATTCGACCTGGTCTATGGGCCGCGGAGCGGGCGGGTGGCTGCCTTTGTGCGCCTCGCCGCACGCCCCGTCCACCTCTCCCCAAACTTGTCGATGGAAGCAATCTTCCCGCTGAGTTCCCCGCGTCTCCAATCTTTCATAATGGAACTTGAATGATCGATCGCTACACCACTCCCGCCATGAACGCCATCTGGTCTCGACAGGCCAAGTACGAAACATGGAAGGATGTAGAAATCGCGATTTGCCAGGCTCATGAGGAGTTCGGCAATATACCGGCCGGCAGCACCGAGACGATCAGTAAACTCGCCTCCTTCACCCTCGAACGATGCGACGAGATCGAGAAAGAGACGCGGCATGATCTTATGGCCTTCGTCCGCAATCTCTCGGAAACGACCGGCCCCGAGGGACGCTATATCCACTTCGGAGTTACCAGCTACGATGTTATCGACACCGCTCTCGGTGTCATGCTCCGCAACTCGTGCGACGTCATTCTCGCAAGCGCATCCGAACTCCTTGGGCAAATCGCTCGTCTCGCTCGAGAGCATGAACAAACCCCATGCATCGGCCGCACCCATGGTATTCATGCCGAACCGATCACTTTCGGATTCAAATGCGCAAACTGGTATGCGGAAGTCTCTCGCAACATTGAGCGCATCCAGCAGTGCCGACTCGATATAGCGGCGGGCAAGGTCAGCGGCGCGGTCGGCATCCATGCGCACACCGATCCAAAACTGGAAGCTCGAGTCTGCGAGATTCTCGGGCTCAAGACTGATCCCGCCAGCACACAAATCATCAATCGGGACCGCCACGCGGCCTTCATGAATGCTATCGCCGTCATGGGAGCGGGTCTCGAGCGCATCGCAACCGAACTGCGCAATCTCCAGCGAACCGAGATTCTCGAAGTTCAAGAGGCCTTCGCCGCGGGCCAAACCGGCTCTAGCGCTATGCCGCACAAGCGGAACCCCTGGAATAGCGAGACCGTCTGCGGACTCTCCCGACTGCTGCGGGCAAATGCGCACGCGATGCTGGAATCCGTCGCCACTTGGCACGAGCGAGACCTGACCAACTCATCCCTCGAACGCATCATCTTTCCCGATCAGTGCTTCCTAATCGACTTTATGCTCAACCGTCTTACGAGCATCCTGAGCGGGCTCGTGGTCTTCCCGGAGAACATGATGGCGAACCTGACGAAGATGGGCGATCTCGTATTTAGCGAGCATGTGATGGTGGCTCTCATTAGCAAGGGTCTCAGTCGCGAAGCCGCCTACAAGGTCGCCCAAAGGAACGCCGCGCTCGCCTGGGCGGGTGCCGATTTCCGCGGCTCGGTGGCCATCGATCCCGACGTCACGTCGAATTTGACGCCGGAGGAAGTCGAGGACCTCTTCTCGCTGCCTCATCACCTCGGCAATGCGAGTTACACGCTCGAAGCCGTCGGAATCCCCTAAATGGAGGAGCCGCGCATCAAGCGCCCATGCCCAGGGGCCCTTGGTGCCTTCGGCGTCCCCGCACGCCGCTGGGCGACGCGGGTCGATCTCTTCGAGCAGATCGAGTCCGCTCGACGCTATTTGGATAGCGCACCGCTGGATCAGATATCAATCGCCGAGGCGGCCGGTGAAGCGGGCCTAAGCGAGTTTCACTTCATCCGGACTTTCGGAAGGTTAGTAGGAAAGACACCTTCAGCATATATCGCAAATAGGCGTCTCACTCTCGCCGTCGAACTGGTAAGAAACTCAGACCTCAGTATTGGTCAGATTGGCTTCGAATGCGGATATGTTGGTGCGAGCG
>JBKJIP010000200.1:0-3650 GCA_046598515.1 Fimbriimonadaceae bacterium
GAACATCAAGGGTGGTCTCAGGCTTCACCAGCACCGTGACGCTGGACGGCCCGGCCCCCGCCGGTGGCCTAGTCTTGGCCTGCTGGAGCACCACGGGCGCAATCGTCGCCCCGGGTACCGTCACGGTGCCAGAGGGCCTGACCACGGCTACTTTCCCGGTCGGTACGATGCCGGTAGTGGCTACGACCAACGGTTACGTGAAGGTCGGCGTGAATGGTGTAACCAAGGTTGCGCCGATCTTCTCGGTCAAGCCCTGATACCCGATCCGGCAAAGCCCCCGTGCGTTCCACGGGGGCTTTTCTGTTTAAGAATTCGAAAGATTTTAGAGTGCATATGTCACAATGGCACATGTACCGCCCCGGCCAATACATCGATGCGGATGAGCTGTCATCCTTTCCGACGCAAGGGTGGACCCTTCTCGAGCGAACCTACGGGATGCCGCAGACGGCCGCTCAAAAGGCCCCTGGCCGCACCACGCTGATCTCCCGAGACGAGCTGATCGAAGGCGTGCGCCGCGGATCTCTCAAGCTAATGATCTGGTCGATCCAGCCCGGAAATGTCGTCTACGAAGTCACGGGTGTCGGTGTCAGCTACATCTTCTCGATGCCCCAGAACTGGTTCGAGCAGCAGCAGTCCGAGAAGGACGAAGCCAACTTCAATCGCCGAAAGTAGCTTCGGTGAATGGTGAATGGGCAGAGGAGCCCTACCATTCCAGCTTCAAAGTGACCATTCTGGAGCTTGGTCTGGCCCTTTGCGATCAAACGACTGAGAGGAAAGCAAAACTGCGTCCGTTTAGAAGTCTAAGGGTATGCTAGTTCTCGCATAATGCCCGCAGAGCTAAAACTCGTTTCGTGGATTGCATCCAGCCGCAAAGACCTTAAGCGGTTTCCGGCGGAGGTTCAGAAGAGCATGGGCTTTGCACTATACGAGGCGCAGAAGGGAAGCAAGCATGTGGACGCCAAGCCCCTCAAGGGATTTGGTGGAGCCGGTGTGTTGGAAGTCGTGGAGAACCATGACGGAGACACCTACCGTGCGGTGTACACCGTGCGGTTTGCCGAGGCCGTCTATGTGCTCCATTGCTTTCAGAAGAAGTCAAAGTCAGGGGTCGCGACACCCCAGCAAGACGTCGAATTGATCAAGGCGAGGCTGAAAGTCGCGGAAGAGAGACACGCAGAATGGCAAAACAAAAACCCATAACCGATGGCGCAGAAGGGACCGTGTTTCACGGCTCCGGCAATGTTTTCGCTGACCTCGAATTGCCCAACCCGGAAGAGTTGCTCGCCAAGGCGAAGATTGCGAGCAGTATTCACGACGTGATTAAGTCGCGTGGTTTAACGCAGAAGAAGGCCGCCGAACTCATGGGGATTGATCAACCGAAAGTATCAAAGATCATACGCGGTCGCCTGAGCGAGTTTTCAACCGAGTGGCTCCTCGCACGGCTTCTGCACATGGGCCTAGACGTGGATATAGTGATTCACACGCAGGCCGCGCCGCAGAACAGGGTAGGCGCGATCAATGTCGCCTGTGTGTGACAGTCGCGATCTTTAGTTAACAGTTCCGGCCAGTCCATCCGCGGGCCGACTTGAGCGAAACAGCCACTAACCGCAGACGTCATGACCTTGGGGAAGGCCCACGGGCCGAGGTTAGGATATGGCACTAAAACGAGTTTGTTTTTCCGCGACGGTTGTCGCCTTGGCGGCATTGACGGCGGCGCAGGATGGAGTCTCGACGGCCGGAGCCGCCCGCACGAAGTATCTGGGCAACCTCGGGCTTCTGCCCGCGTCTCGAGAGGTGGTTGTCGAGGACTTCGTGAACTACCATCGCCATGAGATTGGGCGGCCCAAATCGGGGCAAGCCGTCTCCCTCGATGTGCGCTGGGCAAGTCAGTCGGTTGCCAAAGGTGGTCAAGCGATCTTGCAGGTCGGCATGGCGACTGCGCTCGCCCACGACCGCGAGCAACTACGCCCCCTAAACATTAGCTTGGTTATCGACAAGAGCGGTTCGATGGCCAGCGCGGACAAGCTAACGCGGGTTAAGAGTGCCTTGACCACTTTCGTTTCGCAACTTCGCCCATCGGACATTGTTTCCATCGTCGTCTTCGATTCCGAGGCAAGCGTTCTCATCCCTTCACAGCCCGCCTCTGATCTGGCTGGCATCAAGAGCGCGATCCGTGGGATTCAGCCGGGCAGCTCGACGAATATTAACGGCGGCCTCATGCTCGGCTATCAGCAAGCTCAGGAAAACTACAAGAAGGGTTGGACGAATCGGGTCATTTTGCTTACCGACGGCATTGCGAACATCGGCGTGACCGATCCTAAGCAGATCGCCAAAGGATCACTTGGTTACAACGATCGGGGCATCGACCTCTCCACCATTGGAGTTGGTTTAGACCTAAACAAAGATTTGCTGGCCTCCCTCGCCAAGAGCGGACGCGGTCTCTATCACTTCGTCGCCGACGCGGACGATGTGCAGAAGGTCTTTGTGAAGGAGATGCAGAGCCTGATCTCTCCGATTGCAACAGAGCCGAACCTGGAGATTGACTTCGGACCTGCCCTTAAAGTCGATAAGGTTTACGGGTACTCGCCGGAGATGTCTGGAAACAAGGCGACCTTCAAGCTCGACAATATGAACAGCGGAATGACCCAGGTAGTCCTGATTCGCTTCAAGGCGGGCGCGAATCTGAATCGGACGAGCTACCCGGTGAAGGCGAAGCTCATCTATTGGGACGTGTCGCGAAACAAGCAAGTTGAAGCGAACGACGGTGCGTCTCTCGACCTTTCCGAAAAGGGGAGGGGGGAGTCTTTCGACGACAACTCCGTCGCCAAGAACTACGCGATCGCCGTTCTTGCCCAGTCCATCCGCGAGATGGCCGCGGAGTGCGAAGCGAGCCGCTATCCGGCCGCTCAGAGGATCCTGAAGCAGGCGATCGACCGAACGCATGCCAACTATCCGAACCTGGAAGACGAAGACATCAAGCGGACGCTTTCTCTCGCCGAGAAGTACCACGGCATCGTCCGCGATGAGTGCCAACGGCGAGGTCTCTTTGATGAAATCGAGTCTGATGGGTTTTCGGGAAACAACTTGATCCGGAACGGTGATTTCTCTCAAGGGAATAGGGGATTTACCTCGGAGATGGACTACATTCAGCCCGCCGCAAACTGTCTTTGGGCTGTGAACTATACAATCACTCCTCGCTTCAATAGCCCTTTGTTGCATCGATTAATCGCGGACAAAGAGTACGCTTCGCCGAAGCGATCCGGCGGAAATGAACAGATGTTCTACGCGAACGCTGGCGGCACGCAGTCCATGGTTGTGTGGTCATCAAATGTGCGGTGCAAACCCAATACGACTTACAAACTGCGCTTTCAGGCTATCAGTCTAACTCCAGGCGCCGAGTGGATTCCGACGTTCGAGATCCGGGTCAATACGGACCGCAGCGAGCCGCAAGCCGCTGGCGCCGGATCGTACGCCGGGATCAGCACGGAGTGGGACTCTAAGTCGGCCACGTCGGCAAAGATTAGCATCGTCCGGATGCCCATCCCGCACGGCGGCGGCATTATTGGAATCGGCAATATAGAAATGGTCGAAGTCGGCACAGACGGCGGACGAATCCCTGGATTTTAACAAATGTGGGCCGCGAATGATCGTGT
>JBKJIP010000314.1:0-10355 GCA_046598515.1 Fimbriimonadaceae bacterium
TAGGTGACGATCGCGCCGCTCTTGCGGTCGTGGTGAACATAGTAGGCAACGTGATCCGGACCCGTCAGGCGAAGGCTCTTCGTGACCTGGATGTTCTCGCGAATCTTCGCGACGGCATCCTCGGCCATCTGCTTGAGCGTAGCTTCGTCGCCGGAACCGTCCCGGACCTTGGTTGCCATCTCGTTGCACATGGCGATGAAGTCCTCGTTCTTGGCGACGAAGTCGGTCTCGCTCTCGACGACAACCGCGCCGAGGGTCATGCCGTCATCGCCAACCGCGACGGCGACAACGCCTTCACTGGTCGCTCGGTCGGCCCGCTTCGCAGCGGCCGCTTTGCCCTTTTCGCGAAGGATCTGTTTCGCCTTTTCGAAATCGCCATCGGCCTCATCGAGGGCCGTCTTGCACTCCATCATCGGAGCGTCCGTCTCTTCTCTCAGTTTCTTAACATCTGCGGCGGTGTAGTTCGCCATATCTTTTCTTGTCCTTTGTTTGTTGTTTCGTGCAATCCGTAAATCGTAAGTCGTAAATCGTAAATCGACGGAAAGCCTGTTCGGCGATTTACCATTTACGATTTACGATTTACGAAAGCTTGGAAGCCTAAACTTCTTCGTCCACGACAGCGTCAGCAGCAACTTCCTCGGCCGGAGCCTCGGTCGTTCCAGCAGCTTCGGCGGCCGCGGCGGCTTCTGCGGCATCGGCGGGGGCCTTCTTGGCCGTGTCGATGGTCTCGTCTCCGAAGACGCGGAGCAGTTCTTCGTCGATCTCCATAGCCACGCCTTCTTCATCGACCTGACCATCCTCAGCGAGGGTGCCTTCGGTGATCGATTCGTCGAGCGGACGACCTTCGAGGATCGTGTCGGCCATCTTGCCGGTCACGAGGCGGATCGCGCGGATCGCGTCGTCGTTGCCGGGGATCACATAGTCGGCGACATCGGGGTCGCAGTTTGTGTCCACGATGGCGACGACCGGAATGCCCATCTTTTTGGCTTCCTTGATCGCGATGCTCTCTTTATTGACGTCGACCACGAACATGATGCTCGGCATAACGTTCATGTCGCGGATACCGCCGAGGAATCGGTCAAGCTGATTGCGCTCTTCGAGCCGCTTGAGCATTTCCTTCTTCGGAAGGCGCGCGAGGTAACCCTCGGCTTCCATGCGATCGAGTTCCTTCAGGCGCTGAATGCGGCCGTTGATCGTCTTGTGGTTCGTCAAAGTGCCACCGAGCCAGCGCTCGCTGATGAAGTAGGAGCCGCTACGCTGAGCCGCTTCCTTCACCGCCGCCTGGGCCTGCTTCTTGGTGCCGACGAAGAGAACGGAACCGCCACCTTCGACGACCTTCTTGACGTAGTCGAGGGCCTCTTCGAAAAGCTTGATCGTCTGGTGAAGATCGACGATATAAATGCCGTTGCGAGCGCCATAGATGTAGCGCTTCATTTTAGGGTTCCACTTTCTGGTCTGGTGACCGAAGTGAACACCCGATTCGAGCAGCTCCTTCATGCTGAGCTGTGCCATATTAACCTCCAGGTTTGTCCTCCGAACGAGTTTGATTTAGCGCCTGTGCAACCCTTGCGGGACCTGGCCGGCGCACTCGTCCGTGTGTATTTGGAGGCCGGAGTATACCACTTCGAGACTCAAATAGGGCAAATGGGGGCCATCAGCTCTGTGATGTCCTATCCTCCTACTCGTCCTACTCGTCCCCTTCGACCCCTTCGACCCCTCCGCCCAAGCTCTGAAGATAGAATGAAGCCATGGGGACACGCCCAACTCCCGGTCCGCCTACGGCAATCGATCTCAAAGTGATCGAACTCCTGCGCGCGAAGACGCCGGAAGAAAAGTTGCGAATGACTTTCGATCGCATCGACTCGATGCGCGCGCTCCGCCGGGCAACGGAGCACCTGCGACCCACCCGAAAACCATGAACACGCTGGACATCGTCTGCGACTTCAGTGGACGACTAACAAGGGCAGGTATCCAGCACGTAATCGGCGGTTCGGTGGCGTCGAGTGTATGGGGCGAGCCGCGGCAGACCAATGACGCGGACATCGAGGTCTGGGTTAATCATTCAAACTCGGCGAAATTTATTGAGGCATGCGCCGAGCCATATCACGTGAGCATTCAAGAACTGACCGCTGAGCTTGCCTCAGACGAAGTGCACCGAGTCGTTCAAGTGATGCAAACGGTCGAGGTTTTCAAAATCGACTGCTTCATCGTGAGCGATGACTTTGCTCTCGAAGGATTGCATCGGGCAAGAAGGATCGAAATCGGGGATTGCCTGCTTCCAATGGCCCCTGCCGAATACATTCTGCTCCGCAAGCTTGCTTGGTTTGAGTTGGGGCGCCGCGTGAGTGATCGGCAATGGAGTGATATTCGTGCTTTGATCGAGGTTCAGGTTGACCAACTGGACCTGAAGTGGCTTCGTCAATGGGCCACCGGACTAGGAGTTGCGGAACTCCTTGAAATCGCACTGACCCGTACCGGCCTCAAGCCCGAGCCTCAAGAATGAACAACTCCTGACAAGCGCTGATCTCTGGAACACTTTCGGCGTAAGTACACTTTAGATAGCCACCATGAAAGTTGTCCTGCCCCTCATCCTCATCGCCCTCGTCGGCGGCGCGTTCGCTTTGCAGAAGCAAGAGAACAATCACTTTGCGATGCCCAAAGATGGCGAGCAGATGACCGGCAGCCCCAAGCGCAAGGACAAGGTCGTCAAAACCGAAGCCGAGTGGAAGAAACTTCTCACTCCGGAGCAATACGCCATCCTTCGCGGCCAAGGCACCGAGCGCGCCTTCTGCGGCAAGTTCCACGATTCCCATGAAAAGGGCGTGTACTATTGCGTCGGCTGCAAACTCCCGCTGTTTCGTGCGGACGACAAGTTCGACTCCGGCACCGGTTGGCCCTCCTTCTTCCAGCCCTATGCCAAAGACAGCACCTGGACGCGTTCAGACACCACCTACGGCATGAGGCGAACCGAAGTTCTCTGCGCACGCTGCGACGGGCATCTGGGCCACGTCTTCGATGATGGCCCCAAACCGACCAACCTAAGGTTCTGCATCAACTCGGAAGTCTTGACCTTCAAGTCCTACCAGCAGATCGCGAAGGAAAAGAAGGGCGGCTAAAGTGGCAGGCTGTTTCCGTTCACTTCCGTTGCTCGGCTTGACGCTTTACTTCGGACATCACCCGTAAGTGGATATCGCGCACAATGCGCCGTGTCCATAACTTCCAATAAATCTCGGGGGAATACCGGCATCGGTAAGTCGAGCGGCCAATAAGGAGGGTTGCCCCTTCCTTCAAAGGCCTTAACTCGAACTCCCCGGTTCGGCACTGAAAGTAGTCGTCGAGGTGGGCCGGATGCAGGTTGTAGGGCGACAGCTCCTTCATACTTGGCGGGGTGTTGAGCACCTGGAAACTCAGCCGCTTTTCCGGCTCAAAGACCACGATCCGTTCTTCCATCCGTCCCGTGGAAAGGACGCATGTGCGGTCAAGACCGCGGGTCTCAATTCGAGTTGGATGGGCAACTCCGACCCGAAAGAGAGGCTCGCTCGGCGGCGGTAACTCTAGGTTGCTCAACAACGGCCAGATGGCCGAAGGCGGCGCCTCGATCCGAATCTCCGTAACTACTTCGTCATCAAAAATACGAACGCCGACTCTATCCTCGACAATGCTCGCGGCGGGCAAGATCAGGAAGAGAGGGAGAGCCATGACCCGAGTAATGCGCCCAAGCATCGCTTGAATAATCCAGGCAATGACCCACCCAAAGAATCCGAACACCATGCCAATTGGAGCGGCCATGGCTAAACATATGAAACCCTCCGCGCCGGCCAAAACCAGTGGGACACAGCAGATCAAACATCCATACAAGATCGAGAGCAGAGCTTTGACCAATTCTCCTTTCGGATTGACTCGACGAAAGACAAGGGTTGCCAAGCATCCGGCCATAATCGGAGTGACCGTGAAAATTGTATTGCCGTAGTCTCGGAAGCTGGCAACCGAAAGAATGAATCCGGCAATGATCGTTGCGATAAAGGTGAGAATCGCAAAACCGTGCTCGACCCTTGAAAACGGTTGCTGCTCCACAAAGGGATTATACAATCACTTTTCAGAACTTACTGAAAGTTTCTTTCTGAATATGACGGCAACTCGTAACTGACCTCACCACTCGCCCATAAGCGCGAGCGCGACGCCGCCCAAAATCCCGCCGTCGGCAACCCGCTTCGCCTGCACGATCCTCGCATCGGCATAAAGGGACGGGATCGCCGCGTCCCGGGCTACGTCACGTGCTGGCTCGATCAGCCACTTGCCCGCCTTCGAAATCTGACCGCCGATCGCAACCACGTCCGGCGCAAAGGCATTGATCGCATTCGCGATCCCAATCCCCAGGAACGTGCCGATCTCTCGCCACACCTGAATCGCGAGGGCATCCCCTTCATCCGCCGCCCGAGAAATCGTGCTCGGCTCGATCTTATCGAGATCGCCATCAACCAATTCCCGAATCAACGACTTCCGGCCCCGAATCAGCCGATGCAGAGCCCGGCGCACGATCGCGTCGCGCTGACAGTGGCCCTCCAACGCCCCATAAGTGCCCGCCGGACAATCGACGCCGTCAGCATGGATGATCATATGTCCAAGCTCGGCCCCGCCTCCATTTCCTCCGACCAGCAGCAAAGGCCCCGAGGCTTGACCCTGAACCGACTGCGGACCCAAAACCACGCCACTGCCAATGCCCGTCCCAATCGTAAACAAAACCAAACATCGAGCGGAGTCCTTGCCGACTCCATAGCGATACTCGCCCAAAGCCGCCAAGTTCGCATCGTTCCCCATCTGCACCGGGACATCGAAATGCTCGGAAATCAGCCGAGAAAGCGGAACCCGCCGCCAGCTCTTGAAAACTCCGCCCTCGTACTCGCCGAAGTTCGGCGACCAGTGAACAAGTCCGGCGGCGGCATCGATATGGCCGGGAACCGCCATGCCGATGGCCACGGGTCGCACCTTGGCCGATTCGATGGCCGATTCGACCGCTCCGCAGATCGATTCGACGACCGCATCCGTCCCAAGCTGCGCGTTCGAGGGCCGGCTGAACGCCTTGCCCAAGGCCTTGCCATCTGAACCATAAACGGCGGCGCGAACATTTGTTCCGCCTAGGTCTACGCCCACTACGGAACGTTCACTCATCGAAGTGCATTTTACGTGATGGCATTACCGATGGGCCGAACGGCGCTAAACGCGCGTGGTGTATCGTTTGAACGGCGCTAAAGACGGCGCCGCTCGTACTTAGGGGAAGGAGAATGATTTGCAGGTAACAGATATCGCGGCGAGTGCGGGGTTGATTGTCAGTGAAGTCGAGAAGGTCATCGTTGGTAAGCGCACCACCGTCGAGCTCGCCACCATTTCGCTGATGTGCAATGGCCACGTCCTCATCGAGGACATTCCCGGCGTTGGAAAAACTACCCTGGCCAAAGCGTTGGCCCGATCGATCGGCGGTGTATTCCGCCGAATGCAGTTCACCCCCGACCTGCTCCCCGCCGATATCACCGGCTCGGCGATCTATAACCAAAAGGAAAGCGAGTTCGAATTCCGGGCCGGTCCCGTCTTCGGAAACATCGTCCTCGTCGACGAAATCAACCGTGCGACCCCCAAAACCCAATCCGCGCTCCTGGAAGCCATGGAAGAGCGCCAAGTCACCGTCGACGGAGTATCCCGCCTTCTTCCCGATCCATTCTTCGTTATCGCGACACAGAACTCGGTTGAGATGACCGGCACGTATCCTCTGCCCGAAGCCCAGCTCGACCGCTTCTTCATGCGCCTCTCCCTCGGCTACCCCACTCGAGAAGAAGAATCGCGCGTCCTCGCCGAGCAACGAACGGTCCACCCGCTGGAATCGGTCACCGCTGTGGTCGACTTAGAGACGCTTATCGAAATGCAGAGAATTGTCCGCGAGGTTTATATCCATGACGCGGTTCGCGACTACGTCGTCGATGTCGTCCGGGCGACCCGCGAGAACAATCAACTCGTGATGGGCTCCTCCCCCCGTGGCTCGCTCTATCTTCTCCGAGGCGCACAGGCCCATGCCGCCATGAAGGGCCACGATTTCGTCCAACCCGAAGACGTCAAGGCCGTAGCTCCGGCGATTCTCGCTCACCGCGTGATTCCTAAAGCTGAACTTCGAGTCCGTGGCGCCTCGACTGAGCATGTCATCGAGCGCGTTCTAGAAACGGTTGGCGCCCCGGTTCCCGTCGGATAACCAATCGTGCAAATCGGCCGCATCTACGTCATCGCGTTTCTGCTGCTCGTTCTCGGGGCTCTCTACCTCGGAATGCGCGCCGTGGCGCGTGAACACGAAGAGCGCAAGCGCATGCCTTATCTGCTTAGGCGAGGGATGCGTGGCGTCGCGGGTGTCGCCCTTTCGACATCCTCCATTTTCTTGCTCGTGGTCGCGGTGATGCTCAACGCGCCCCCGCTCTTCTACATGAGCACGGCGCTCCTGATGACGATCGGTATCTCCCGCCTCCAAGCGTTCCTCGCCATCGGCGGACTTCATTTCCAGCGCTTCGTTCCCGAGAAAGCGAGCGTGGGCGAGCTGATCACGGTCGAACTGAGCCTGTGGGCCGATAAGAAAGTCAAGCGTCCCCTGATCACCCTCATCGACCTGCTCCCGTCCCGCATGGCGGCCACGGATCGCAGCTCCAGCCTGCCGGTCGCCCCCGCCTTCGATCTGCCGATTAAGACGCAGTATCGCTTCCGTCCCATGCGCCGCGGCCGCTTCAAATGGAAGTCGCTGCAGGTATACGGAACCGACGCCCTCGGGCTGGTCACCATCAATCGCCAATACGACTTGGATCCTGCAGAACTGCTCGTCGTTCCCACGCCCATGCCCCTCGAACTCGATATGCCCGGCGCAACTGGCTTCGGTATCGCGGAAGCCGAAACCGGCCAATCGCGCGGCTCCGGCATCGAGCCCCGTGGCATCCGTGAGTACACCAGCGGCGATTCGATGCGCTACGTCCATTGGGCGGCCGTCGCCCGCACTGGCCGGCTCATGGTGAAGGAGTTCGAAACCGGCTCGCACAACATGGTCGCCTTCGTCCTCCAGCGAACGAAAGGAACGGACATTGGCGAGGGAGCTAACTCAACGCTCGAGCATATGTGTTCCCACCTGGCCTATCTCAGCGACCGGATGCTCCGAAACGGATCCAGTGTAATGCTCCCCACCATCGAGCTAGGCGCAACCCATACGGCCTCTCCGCACGAGCGTTCCCAAGAAATCCTCGTCAGCCTTGCCGACGTCACCAGCGAAACGAATGAAACTGTTGGCGAAGAGTTGATGCGCGCCGCCGCCGTAATGGGATTCGGCAGCCACATCTACGTTTTTGTGGCGATCGCCGATGAAACGCTCGTCACGTCGGTTCGCCACCTCGTGGGAAGAGGCGTGCGTGTCACCGCCCTCCTCTATGATGCCGAGGCCTACACCAAGATTTTGAAAAACCAGGAGTCCGCAAGCTCGAATCGCTTCTCTGAGATGCTGTCCGCGAGCGGTGCGCTCCCCGTTCGAGTCCCCTTCACCAAGGTCTAACTCATGCACACCCGTCGCGAAATTGGCCGCCTACAGATCTGGGACTACTTCCTGTCCATGGGTTCGAGCATCCTCGCCGTTTACTCAGTGGCTCAGGGAATCAAGATTCCCATGGCTCTATGGGTCTTCGGTGGCCTGATCATCATCGGCACCGGCGTTTCCGCGATTCTGAACCGTATCATTCCGACTCGTTTCCAGTGGATCGGAGGCACCCTGTACTTCATCGCCGCCATCGCCGCCATCTGGGCAATGGAGCCGCTGAACACGATCTTTCCCGATGAAGGGTTTCCCCGCGTCCTTCTGCTCGCCGGTGGTCTTTCGTGGATGATGGCTTTCGGCAGTTTCTTTTTATGGGGCGAATCTACGCTCACGTTTCAAGCCATCCCCGCCATCGCCCTATTCGGACTCGTCGGCGCATGGGATACGTTCTCCGGTGCCCCCTTCGCCTTCTTCGGCTTCCTCCTGTGCTTCGCGACCCTCTTCTCCCGGTCGAATGCCCGCACGATGATGCGGCAGGCGCAGGACGCCGGCTACGGCATCCAAATTGTCGATGCGAGCATTGTTTCGGGGGCGGTTCGGAGGCGTGAAACCGATGAGAATCGTCTTCTTGCGAGCCTGAAATCTGGCCCCTGGCGGTTCATGGCTGGTCCCGAATGGGCTCTTGGCTCCGCGCTGGTGATTGTTCTCCTGAGCCTATTAGGGGCACCCGTGATCCAAGCTTCGATGCAGGGTGTCGTGGGCAATGTCCGTTTCAACCCATCCACAGCGCGATCCATTCTGCCGCCTTTGACGGAGGCGCTCAACTCGATCAGCGGGCAGACCATCATCGGTCAGGGTCCGCGCCCGATGCTCCAGAAGCGCGTAGTCTTCACCGTCCGCAACGGCGTCGTTGGCTACTACCGGCTCGCATCCTATGCCGACTTCACCGGCCGCGGATGGCGCGAGCAGCCGGGCTATCAGAATGCCGTCGCCGACCCCATTCGCGAAATGCGCGATCCGAAGAGCCTCCTCGCGCTCTCCCTCGACTTTAGCCGGAACAATCTCACGAACATCACTTATCGTATCGAGCTCCAGCAGGCCCTGAACCGCACCCCCATGCTCGGCACTCCGAACCCGATGCAGTTGCCGAATGGCTTCAACCTGCGTCCCGATGGGACCGTGAATTGGCCCTCCGAACGTAATCAGGCCACCATCGGCTCCTGGGTCCTCCCCGCCAACATCAGCCCCACCAACGTCGCCAAAACCCTGCCCAGAAGCTTCTACGGCGGCACCTCGAATCAATCCACCACCAACCGAGTCCGCGAGTTCGCGCTGAAGGCCGTCGAGGGCAAAACCTCCGACTACGAGAAAGCCCTCGCCCTCAAAACTGCGATCGGGCAGCGCATAAAATATGATCTGCAGGCACCCGCCGTTCCCACCGGTAACGACCCCGTCGATTTCGTTCTCTTCGAATCCAAGACCGGCTATTGCGACCTCTTCGCTTCTGCGCTTGTCATCTGTGCCCGCATTGTCGGTTTGCCCTCCCGTTATGCCACGGGCTACTATCCCGCTCTGCTCGATCAAGAGGGCGATGAGCTTAGGCTCAACGAGTCCGAAGCCCATGCCTGGGCCGAGATCTACTTCGAGGGCTACGGTTGGATTCCTTTCGACTCCACGGAGGACTCCGAAGGGAGCGCGGAACGGGGAGACCCCACCTACCGCGAGTCCTTCTTTGAGAAAGCATGGGTTCGAACGACCGCCCTCACGATTGGGATGGTCATCCTTGTGGGTGGCATATGGTTCCTCTCCAAGCTGATCCGCCGTCCCGCCGCCAGCCTCGATCCGGGCCGGCTCAACGCCGCTGTCGGCTACCGAGAGCTCGTTCGCACCCTCGAAAAAGCAACCGGAAGGCCCAAGCGGCCCAACCAAACGCCGTCCGAGTATCTGGAGATGGTGCGCCTGCAATTGGGGACACACTTTGAAGACGTAGAAGCCATAAGCCGTCGCCTCGCCTACGGCCTTTTCGCCCGGACTCCGCTCGGGAGTGAAGAGGTACAGTCCCTACGCCGCCAGATCAAAGACCTCCGCCCGCGGCTCCGCAAATGACCAAGTTCGATCCCGCCAAAGCACTGGAACACACGATTGTCCTCCTCGCCGGCGACGAAGCTTCGTTGCGGAAAGACTTTCTCGACGAGTTGATCAAGATGGCCTCCGGGGGAGAAGATTTCGATCTGGAGACGTTCGTCGGAGACTCTTCGAAGCCCATCCAGTGGCTCGCCTCTGCCGGCACTGCCCCATTCCTCAGCCCCCGGCGGGTCGCCGTCGTACGGAACGTGTTCCGCTGCGATGAGCCCGAACTGCTCGAAGGAGCAAAACTCCCGGAAACCGCGCTGCTGATCTTGGTCGCTGACGAGGAAGCCAAGAGCGATGATCGCAAATCGGACGGCCCGATCCGCAAGTGGGAAAAAGTGGTCAAGGAAGCAAAGGGCATCACCTTTTCCTTCAAAATCGACCCCAAAGAACTCGTTGGCATGCTCCGCGATGAGGCCAAGGCCCAAGGCAAGACGCTTAGCCCCATGGCCGCCGAGAAGCTCTGCGAGATGTGCGGCGCGAGCCTAAGCCGATCGATGGAGGAGCTCGAGAAGCTCATCCTGTTCGCCGGCAACAACCCCGCCATTTCCGAGCGCGAGTTAGAGGACGTGGTCATGCCCTCACGAGAATGGAACGTCTTCAAAATGATCGACGCCATCATCAAAGGCGACGCGACCTCGGCCCTAGGCCAAATGCGCGTGATGATGGGCGGAACCAA
>JBKJIP010000020.1:0-6492 GCA_046598515.1 Fimbriimonadaceae bacterium
CAGTTCGAGCTTCGCCTTGATCGTCTCGCCAGGGGCACCTTTCTGAGCAAGGGTTGGGGCTTGGCGAACGCTGTTCGTATAGTGCAGATTTCCGAACCCACCGCGGCCGCCTTTGCAGACCACATGGCGCATTCCTTCGATCGATAGATCGATGAGCGGAATCTCCGTCTCCGCGTCGATCACGATGGTACCGACGGGAACCCGGATTTCGATGTGCTCGCCATCTTTGCCGCTCTTGTTCCCGGAGGCGTCGACGCCGCTCTGTGCTTTAAACTCGTCTCTTAGCTTGAAATCATAGAGGGTGCGACGCGCGCGATCGGCAATAAGCACGATATCGCCGCCCCGTCCACCATCGGCGCCATTGGGGCCACCACGGGGAACGTGCTTTTCTCGGTGAAAGCTCGCCGAGCCCGCGCCGCCCTTGCCCGAGTGGAACGTAACTACGGCTTCATCTAAGAACATCTCCCTTCATTGTGGCGCAGAGGGGGATTCTCTAACTCAAACCGTTCCCCTCTTCCTCCCGCGCACGAACATCGCGGCAAGGAGAGGTGAAGTCAGGCCCAAGCGTCCCTACTCTCCGCTACCACCTTTGATCCGGACCAATCCAGGAATCTCCATCTTGGACGGAGCGAAGGTGCCGCCGAAAGCGACACCGCCGGGGACCGGCGTATACGCTTCGATCGCGATCTGCGCGACCTTAAGCTCACTGCCATTGCCGACCGGCTTGTCTCCCGGCGTAACCGAGGCGATGACGAGCATGGGAGCTTTCTCGTCGGTAAACGCTGCGAAGGGCTTCGTGCTCTTGCCAAGTCGGGGGAAGAACTTGGACATCGCCCCCGTGTGCATAGGGCTGTAGTACCAGCGCTCCATCGCCTTGCGATTCTCGAACCAAGCCGCGATGATTTGCTTTTGTGAACGATCTTGCGTCAATGTACTCACGCCTAGGCATCCGGGGGTCTCGGCAATTCCTTTGCCCAAGTCGGGGAAGTCCGCAATCGAGTATCCGCTTTGTTGCGGAGGCGGAGGATTGAGGGCGGAAACCGCCGACGTGCCGACGAGGGCGGCAGCCACCCCCGCCGCGAACAAGAATGCACCATTTGCCATGGATCAATCTTAGGCGAAGGTTTTAAAGATCTGAGCTAAATGGCCCACTGTTCAAGGATGGGTGCCCTGCGCACACCGTTGCATCCATGCACTCCCTGGGGGAATGGCCTAAACCGATGGTGCCCAGAAAAGGACTCGAACCTTCACTCCCTTGCGAGAACTAGTACCTGAAACTAGCGCGTCTACCAATTTCGCCACCTGGGCAGGCGGAGCGGAAGTATACCGCCCATAATCGGGTGATGACCATCAACTGGGGCATCCTCGCCACGGGTTCTATCGCCCACAAATTCGCGGAAGGGCTCCGCGTTTCGAAGACGGGACGGCTCGTCGCGACCGGATCGCGAACTCTCGAAAAGGCGGAAGGCTTCGCTGCCGAACACGGCGGACGCGGCTACGGCAGCTACCAAGAAGTCCTCGCCGATCCCGAAGTTCAGGCGGTCTACATCGCCACCCCCCATCATCTGCACGCCGAGAACACCATCGAAGCGGCAAGAGCGGGGAAGGCGATTCTTTGCGAGAAGCCTTTCACACTGAATGTGTTTGATGCCGAGAGAGCGATTGCAGAGGTCAGGGCACAGAACGTGTTCTTCATGGAAGCCTTCATGTACCGCTGCTCGCCGCAGATGCGTAAGGTTGTCGAGCTTCTGAAGGATGGCGCGATCGGGACCCCCCGCGTTGCGAATGCCGAGTTCTCCTTCGCGGCCCGGCCCGATTGGCAGAATTTCAGGTTGGACAACTCGGTCGGCGGCGGCGGACTGATGGACGTGGGAACCTACTGTGTCTCCTTTATGAGGCTTGTGGCCGGTCAGGAGCCGGAGGTTATCGACTACACGTCGAATCTAGATCGCGGCTTTGATGCTTATGGAGCCGGGACGCTCCACTTTCCTTCCGGGTTGATCGGCCACTTCGCCTGCGGCTTGCAGGTTGCGATGCGGAACGATGCAATCGTCTACGGCGATGCCGGCAGCCTGCATATCGAAGACCCGTGGAAGTCCGCACCGGGCTTGAAAATGACGCTGCGCCGCAATGGCCGTGATGCTGAAGTATTTGATTTGAGCTGTACGAACGCTGAGCTCTATGCCCATGAAGCCGACGCCGTCGCTGAGTTTCTTGAGCGTAAGGAGTGCCCATTCATGTCGATCGAAGACACTCTCGGCAACATGAGAACCCTCGATGTTCTTCGCGAAAGCGCGGGTGTGGTCTTCGCGTAGGTTGTTCTGGATCCGAAGCCGCCACACCTAATCGGCACGAACATCTGATCAAGGCGAGGGGAGACTCGCTTCCCGCGGGCTCTATGCCGCCCGGCTAGATTCCTTGGCTTCCATGATGGGTCCCAGAGCGGCCCATAGCTCTGCCGCCTTCACCGGTTTGGCTAAGAATCCAACCATGCCAGCTTCAAGGCAAGCATTCCTCTCTCGCTCGGAAACGGATGCCGTGATAGCGACGATGGGAACCTGAGAACCCGGCCCGTTCAGCGCGCGGATCCGACGTGTCGCCTCGATTCCATCGAGTTCGGGCATATGGATGTCCATGAGAATCAAATCGTATTCATACCGGAAGGCGAGGCCGATTGCCTCTGATCCGGTTCGAGCCAGATCGATCGCGCATCCATGCTTTTTCAGGACCGTCGACACATAAGCCGCGTTGACTTCATTGTCCTCGGCCAGAAGGACCCGCATCGCGCAAGCAATTTGCGGAAGGGTTTTGCTGCTAATGAGCTTGTTCTCCACCGTAACTGCGGCGCTAAGGCTGGCGATTAGGACGCTTCTGCGGATCGGCTTGGTAAGCCACCCCTGCAGACCGAGTTCAGACCACTCTTCGTGTGGCCGGATATCAGCGATAGAAGAGAGCAGGATGATCTGAGACTTGCAGCCAAGCTGCCTCATTTGACGGGCGGCCTCCAGGCCATCCATATCGGGCATCTGGCAGTCCAGGAGAATAACTGAGAATCGGCTGGGCTCATCGCGAAGGAGTTCCAATGCCTCGGGGCCGCTAGATACGAGAGTTGGAGCACTGTTCCAATGAATCAGATTTTGCTTCAGGATAGTTCGATTTGTCTCATTATCATCGACAACAAGCACGGCCGTCCCGGCAAGATCGAAGATTGTTTGATGGTGGGGCAGCAATGAGGCGTCGGAGAGCGGCAAATCCAGCGTAACCGAGAACGTGCTTCCGACTCCGGGAGCGCTCTCCAAACTGAGCGTTCCGTTCATCAGTAATGTGAGCTGGCGGCAGATAGCCAAGCCAAGTCCGGTGCCTCCGTGTAGCCGAGTGGTTGAGCCATCGGCCTGCGTGAAGCTGTCGAAGACCGCGGCTTGACGGTCGGCGGGGATGCCGATCCCGGTATCACTGACCGAGATGGTGACTCCGGCGAGCCGCGAAGTTCGCGGCAGGACTTCGACCTTGAGTACAACCTCACCGAAAGCCGTGAATTTGATGGCGTTACCGATCAAGTTGTTCATGATCTGCCGTATCCGACCGGCGTCGCCGAGAAGAACCGGGGGCGAAGGCGGTACATCGACGATGAGCTCGAGTCCTTTTTCGTGGGCCTTAGGAGCCCACAGCATCGCGATTTCGTCGACCAACTCGATTACGGAGAAGTCGACATGGTCGAGACTCAACATGCCCGCTTCGATCTTCGAGAAGTCAAGGATGTCGTTCAGGATCGTCAACAGCGCGTCCGCGCTGTTGCGGACAGAATCCGCATAGGTCTGCTGCTCCTCCGTGAGGTCGGTCATGAGGATGAGTTCGTTCATCCCGATGACGCCGTTCATCGGAGTGCGGATTTCGTGGCTCATGTTGGCGAGAAACTCGGATTTCGAGCGATTCGCCGATTCCGCGGCTTCTGTGGCTATGCGAAGATCCGCGGTTCGCCGCTCGACCTCTTCCTCGGTAAAAGCTTTCGAATGCTCGAGGGCAGATTGCCGCTGAGCGATGGCGTCGATCTCTTGATTGCCTCGAATGCAAGCGAGGACGAGGAAGACGTCTTCGAAGGCGACCCAAGCGGCATGCTCAACCCATCGCAAGGTACTTGCCGTTGAGACGCCAAAGACGGAAAGCGGCATAAAGACGCCCCGAAAGAAGTGATCGGCCGCGACCACGATTGTGCCCGTCAGCAGGACTCGCCAGTCGCGATAGAAGGCCAGAAATGCCAACGAGCCGAAGACATGAAAGTGGGTTTCGATTCTTCCGCCGGTTAAGTGAATCAGAAGTGCCGACCAAAGCATCTGGCTTACGGCCATGACGTGACGCGTTACGACGGCCCCCGGGTACTTCCAAGCCAAGAAGATCGGCGCAGAAGAAAGCACGGCACCAAGAATGGTGGCGGCCAAGACATGGATGTGCATGCTGCTGTTTTCGCCAGTCCAAGTTCGAGGCGAGATGAAGGTCGCCGCTAAGATGCCGAACAGCCACTGAACTGCCATCAACTTGGCCATCAATCGGTCGGTCTGAACATAGATCGACTGACGATGGATGTTCGCCAGTTCTTTCGAACGGGGCGTCTGGGTTGACAACGATTCAAGCGATAACGTATTCATGGGTTATGGCGGCCACCTAGCCAGGCGCCGTTAAGAGAGAACAGCCGAAGATCGGCGATGTCGATAGCTTCATCGGGCCGCCTTCGAGATAGGCGCCGAGCGCGTCGGTGGCCACACATGGCCCTTCGTGTCCACGAGACGGGGTGATTCCGCCTCGGAAGAGTTGCCTACCGGTCGCGTCGAATAGGATTGTCTCGCCAGACGTCTTCGCTTGAAATCGATTGATTTCCTTGCCATCGAGATCGGCGATTACTTGGGCGGTGGGAATGCGTTTGGCATGCTCCCACGTGTCTGACTCGACCCAATCGGCTCCTTGCGAAGAGGGCTTGAGGAAGACGATGGTAAAGTTCGCCTTTCCCTTGTACTGCGACGCCAGTCGATCAAACTGAGCCATGGTCGCCCGGGTGCAGGGACACATGGGATGGCAGAAGAGAGCGATGGTTGGGAGTGCGGGAGATTTGTGAATCAGGGATGCGGATGGCCAAGCGTATCCGCTCGGACCGCTCCCTCCGGGTTCAGCCTGATGGGTCTCGAGCAGAACAAACAAGCTTCCCGTGGCAAGCAGCCATAGCGTAAGCATAAGGGGCAACACCCAGGGCTTGGATTTAGGCGCAGTAATCAAATTGGCGTCTGTTTGCTCCCCCACATTAAACAAGTTTCGGCCCGAGTGGGTTTTTCCTTAGGCCGCGTTTGATTTCTTACCGACACGTTTTAGAACTGGTGGGCTTGCGGGGTTCACGAGCGGAGTGATGGGTTAGCAAAACCTGAGGGAGCACTTCAGTTAAGAACTTGACAACCTTCACAAAACCCGGTAATTCCACTTGGCGTGCCATGGATGAGTTTGTATAGAATGAAGGAGAAGTACGGGAGTTAGGAAATTATGCGTTCGTCTACATTGAGAATTACACTGGCGATCTCCGCCATTTGCGCCGTGGCCGCGGCTCAGGCCCAGATTTTTATCAACGGCAACTTTGAGTCTGGCAACTTGAGTGCTTGGAACATCGCGAATACCGCGAATGGCCAGTCCCCTCTGCAGACGACGGTTCAGTACGACATCGACGGCGCCGGTCCTCGTCCGATCAACTGGGCGGCCAAGTTTAACGTTGGCCAGGTCACGTTCACTCCGGGTGTTCCCGAGGGCATCGAGCTCACGCAGTCACTGACCCTGACCGCTGGCCTCCAGTACTACTTCGACTTCGATTGGTCCGTAAGGCGGGACATCGCAACGAATAATGCCGAGGGCGGCATCTTCTCGCTCATCGTCAACGGAAACGCCATCGCCTTCCAAGGAGCTGGCGCGACCACGGGTACGACGCCGATCTTCGGCCACGTGACTGGTATCTTCACGCCGACCTCCACAGGTGCCTACACGGTTGGCGCGCGAATCGCGCGACCGTTCACTCCCGGCGGCAGCCTGCATCAGTACGTCGACAACTTCGCGACCACGGTCGCCGTCCCCGAGCCGGCCACCATGGCCGCGCTTGGACTCGGCATCGCCGCGATGCTTCGCCGACGCAAGAAAGCTTAACGACCTCCCGCTCCCACACTCAGAAGGGCACCCGTTTCGGGTGCCCTTCTCTTTTTACGATGGGTCAGCCGGCGGCCGGAAGGCCGAGCATCTTGACTGTCGAGAAGAGGAACAAGACAATCCCCATTCCGAGCAAAGCGAACTTCACGGGGTCTCTTTTGAAGACCGTGGCGATACCTGCGAAGAACAAAACGATCGTATAGAAGACCGTCACCAGAGTGAACTGGTCACCGGTATCGTTGGCTTTGCGTGCCTCCTTAATGGCGAGAGCAGCCTGCTCTTGGGACTCGATGGCTCCGGAGAAGAGCTCGGCGGCGTACT
>JBKJIP010000274.1:0-9640 GCA_046598515.1 Fimbriimonadaceae bacterium
CCGTCTCCGAACTCAAGACGATCGCCGTCGAAATGGGATTCTTAACCTTTGATCGAGTGATCGACTGGTCGAAGGTGCCGGGGAAGAAGATCGACACGAAGGAAACCGACGCGGCGCTGCCCAAGAGCATCGTCGTCTTTAACGGCGAGTTAAAGTCCCTCGCCATCGCGCCTTATGAGTTGGCCGGAGAGGAACCGAAGTGGAAGTTGGCCGCGCACCCAATCCTGAAGAGCATGCTGGGCATGAAGTCAGGCGTGTCGACGCCTACGTCCGTGAATGTGGTGACCACGCCTAACGTGAAGGACAAGAACCTGCTCGATGTCGAGATTTCCTACGATCCGAACACGCGGAAAGCCGGCGAAGAGAAGCCCTTCCCCTTCGTCCGAAGGGTGACGATCTCCCTGCAGCAGTGCATCGGCCTGACGTTTACGCCCGATCCGCAGAAGGTGGAGCAGACAGTTCAGCTCATCGGTATCGGGATTTCGCGGAGCAGCGACTAGCCACGGTTCTCGCCACCCGCCCTCGGGTGGCGAAGCTGACCAGCCCTCGCCTGGGCCGAACTCAAGCAGGACTCGTCCGGTAGCCGGTCGTCACCGCCACCCGTGGGCGGGATGCGGGAACGGGTTGGGTACGCCTTTAATGCTCAGCTTCAACTCTCACCTAGCCTTTCGGCCCATAGCCTCTCCCCTGCCTGGGTCATCCGACTCAATCGGCATCGTCGCATAGCGCACACTCGTACCTTCGCCATGCGTCGTCTACTAGCTCTCACCTGCATCATCCTGTCTGCCTTTGCCGGGGCGGACGATCGATCCGAATTGGCCGCGGTCCGGGTCACCACTCCTCCCAAGATCGACGGTAAGGTTACCGACGAGGAATGGGGGCTTCTTCCGAGCGGAAGCGGGTTCTTCGACCAGACGACAGGGCAAGAGGTTGAAGGCGGGACGTTCTGGCTGGGATACGACGACAAGTACATCTACTTCGCGGCCAAACTCGTCTCTGCCGATCCTAAATCTCTTAGGGCCACCGAGTATCGGTCCAACGTCAGCCTTCAATCCGACGACGCCATCTACATCGGTATCGACCCCTTCGGCGCCCGCACCGGCTTCAACATCTTCGGGATCAATGGCCGTGGCGCGACGAACATCCGCATCGCCGGTGGCCGCGCCGCCAAGCGTGAATGGTTGGGCGAGTTTCTCGCCGGTGGGCGCATCACGGAGGACGGGTACGAGGCAGAGGCGCGCATCCCTTGGGGCGTTATGCGCCTCCCAGAGCCGGGAAAACGCGATGTCGTCTTCCAAGTCGATCGATACAACGCGAAGACGCAGCGCGACGGCGAGTGGAAGTTCGCAAACCAGGATCCCCGCAACTTCCCAGTGTGGAAAGGCGTCGAAATGCCGCGATCGGGCAATCAGCGCTCGCTCAAGCTGCTTCCCTACGGCTATGGCGGCATCAACCGCAACGACACGATTGCCAATGCGGGGCTCGACCTCAAGACTTCCATCAGCGACCGGATCGACCTTGTCGGAACCATCAATCCCGATTTCCGGAACGTCGAGAACCAGGTCTTGTCCCTGGACTTCAGCTATTTCGAGCGGTTGGCGGGGGAGTCCAGGCCGTTCTTCCAAGAGGGCGGGCAGTTTTTCCAAACTTCGCGAGACGCCCCGCTCTTCGCCAGCCAAAGAATCCGCCAGTTCGACGCGGGCTTCAAAACCTTCGGCTCGCTGACCGACCGAACCGAGTTCGCCATCCTCGACACGATCGACTTCGGAAAGGAAAACTCCTTCGCCGGCATCGCCAAGCATAAGATTTCGAACGAGACGAACTTAACCCTGGCCGGAACCGCCCTTACGGGCACGCAGACTTCCGACAACGTTGCCACCTTTACGGCGCTGAACCATCAGATTGGGCCATGGACGGCGTTCGGCCAGCACTCGCTCACTCGCGACATGCTGAGCGGAAACGGCAACCGGGTCAACTTCGGCGGGGTCTACGTCCTCGACGGATGGAACGGGGTCGCCGAATACTCGCAGGTCAGCCCACAGTACAACCCTCGCCTCGGCTTCGCTCCCGAACGAAACTTTAAGGGCATCAACTTGAATCTAGGTAAGACCCAAACCTTCAAGCAGGGTGCCGTGATGGAAACCGAGTTTTTCCTGGGCCACCAGAACTACCGCACCTACGACAGCAACCAGCACTACCGCCGCGCCGTCGAAGGGAGCGCTTCCGTAACCCTGCGCAATGGGATGGACATCGACGTTGCTGGTCGATATGAGAAGTTCTTCGACAGCCACGATCGCTACATTTTCTTCAGCTTGGAGATGCCAAGAGGCGATGCCTATCGGCATTGGCAGGCGGATGCCGTCTTCGGCAATATCGCCGGTCAGCCCTACCGAAGCTTCTCCGCAGGCTTAAGCTATCGCCCGATGTGGAACTGGCAGGTCAATCTCAGCCTTCAGTCGGTAAATCACTTCGATCAAAGCGAGCAGCACATCCTCAGCACGGTTTACGATATCGGCAAGGATATGTCCGTGAGCGGCCGAATGATTCGCGATGGGTCGGACCTGAACGCCTACCTCGCCTTCCGAAAGAGTGGAGAGAAGGGCGCCGAATACTTCGTCATCCTGGGCGATCCGAACGCTCGTCGATTCCAGGCCGCGCTCGTATTCAAGATCGTTCTTCCCTTCGAAATCAAGTTCTAGAAGGGCTAACCTTTGCCGCCGCATCGGAGCGGGCTTTTCGGGCCACCTGAATGTTCTTCAGGTGGTCCTCATAGGTCTTGGCGAACAAGTGGGTCCGATTCGGCATGGCCACGTAGTACAAAAACTCGTGCTTGTCCGCCTTCAAAGCCGCTTGCACGCTTTTCGCCGAAGGCGAGCAGATCGGTCCCGGCGGAAGACCCTTGATCAGATAGGTGTTGTAGGGCGACTTCGTGTTCGTGTAGTCCGCATAGGTGAGTCGCCGCCATTGCTGGAGCCCGTAGAGCACCGTCGCGTCAATTTGCAGCTTCATGCCGATATCGAGTCGATTCTTAATAACCCCCGCGATCTTTGCCCTTTCATGATCGACGCCGGCCTCTAGTTCCACCATCGAGGCGATCGTCAGCATCTTCCGAGCTTTCGCCGGGTCGGTCAGCAGCGGGGCAACCTTCTTCTGGAAGGCCGTGAGTTGCCGCTCGATGACTCCTCGTGCTCCGAGGAGCGGCGGCAGATCATAGGTGTCGGGATACAGATAGCCTTCCAAAGAATCTTCGGGGAGAGGAAACTTGATGACACTCTTGAACTCGTCCGGCTTCTTCAACAGTTCCTTGTATTCGGCCCCCGTCGCAATGTTGTTCCTTTCGAGCAGATTCGCCGTGCGGTAAGAAAGATTCGTCTCCGGAATGCGAAACATGTTGACGATCGGTTTGCGGAGCAGTTCGAGGAGCTCATCGGCGGTCACTCCGGGTTGGACTTGATAGGTGCCGGTCTGAATGCGGTCCGTCTTTTTCTTGTAGGCCGCGTACCAGCCGAGCGCGCTCGCGCTTCGGATGACTCCCCGCCGCTGAAGGTCGGTGGCGACCTCAGAGAGCTTCTTCTCCCCGTTATAGCGAACGTACATCTTGTCGCCACCCAGCATCGGCTTAATGCCGCTGGTGACGTAGTAGTACGCGCCACCCGCGACTCCGCCGGTGATGCCAATCACGATCAGGAAGAAGTTACGCCAACCCTTTTTCATTGAAATACCTCTCCACGATCTGACATGCGGCTTCGCCGTCTTTGCGCTTTCGGACCTGCGAGCCCTTCAGGTCGCCCATGAAAGTTCCAGCCTGAACGCTCGTCATCGTCTCGTCCACGGTATCGACGGTCCATCCGAGCGCTCTAATTTCATCGGCCAAACGCCCGCAAATCTTCTCCATCCGCGTGTCTTCCGGATTGACGGGAACACCGACCACGATTTGCTCAACTTGCTCTTTCTTCGCGAGAATCGCGATTGCGGCCGCATCCTTTGCCAAGGCTCCCGCAGCAGTAAGCACCGGGCGGGGGGAGACGATGCCGAAGCCGGACTCGCCCACGGCAATACCGATTCGTTTGCTACCGAAATCCACGCCCAAGACCCTCAAACTTTCAGATGCTCCAATATTTCCTTGTTCAACGCCGCATTCGTGGCCACTGCTTCGCCGGTTGGGTCACCGGACCCGTCGAACGCCGTGAACTGTCCGCCCGCCTCGCGAACGATCAGATTTACAGCCGAAATGTCGTAGTGCTCGACGACAGGATCGATCATGGCCTCGACGCGGCCCATTGCGACGAGCGCATGACCATACGCATCGCACCAAGTGCGAATCGCCAACACCTTCTTGCCAAGCTCGAGGTAGCCATTGAGACTGCCTCGCGCGTCCAGGTTTTTGACGCTGCCGCTACAGATCACAGCGTCCTTTAGATCCCTCTTTTCCGACACATGAATCTGTCGGCCATTCGCGAAAGCCCCTGATCCGGCTTCTGCATAGACCATCAAGTCGAGGGCGGGAAAGAACGCGATGCCGAGAATTGCTTTCTCATCGACCTCATAGCTCAGCAGTGTTGAGTAAAGAGGCACTCCGGAGATGAAAGATTTCGTCCCATCGATCGGATCGATCACCCAACGGCGACTCTGCCCGCCCGACTTCCCTTCCTCTTCGCCGTAAATCCCATCCTCGGGGTACTTGTCGGCGATGCGCTCGCGCAGGATGCGCTCCGCGCCGCGATCGGCATCGGTAACGGGCGACGCGTCGCTCTTGCGGTCGACCATCAGACCGGCCCCAAAAAGGGCCAACGTGGATCGCCCCGCTTCATAAGCGGCGTTGAGCGCGAAGTTCAGCCGATCGGAGTTCGCCATCAGCCGGCAAGGAACTCAGAAAGGTCGTTCTTGAGCTTCGTCAGCTCTTTCTCGTCGATGTACATCATGTGGCCCGCGCCATATTCATAGCAAACGATGTTCTTGCGAAGAGGACCGAGTCGCATGTGATCCAGCGTGTAGTACGTTGCGAAGTAAGGCGTGGCCAAATCGTAGTAGCCGGAGGCCACCATCACCCGCATGTGCGGATTCTTGCTGAGCGCCTGCCAGAGGGCTTGCGACGTGTCGGGGAAGCCATCTCGCGCGGAGCCCCAATCCCACTTCTTCCAAAGTTCTAGTCCGCCCTCGCCGAGAACGCGGTAGGTTTCATCGGACTGGTAGCCAAGCTGCCGTCCCAGATAGTCGTTGATCATCGCCGTATATGGTGCCCGGATCGCGGTCATGCTCGGATCCTTCTCGACCACGTTGCCAGTGTGATTCCAATCAAGGCCGGTGAAGCGACTGTCGAGCCGTCCCACCGTCTCTTTCTTATCCCGGCGAAGCTCTTTGCAGAACTCGTGGATGTTGATGCGGAGGTCGGTGTTGTCGAGAAATTCTGGCTTGAGCCCTGTGAACTGGGCCAGTTTGCTGATCACGCTTGCCCGCTGAGCCTTTGTCAAGGAGTCGCCCTTGCCGAGCGCCACCGTATATTCCGAAGATGCCCATGCCTCGACGTCCTTCAGCCAAGCTCGCAGTGGTTTGCGCGGCTTCGCCTTGCCATGGAAAGCGGCCGTGGCGGCGTAGGTCGGCAAGAAATAGATGTAAGGCAGATCGTTTCCGCGGGTGAAGTCCAGGGTTTGGAAGTTCAGGACGGAAGACACGAGAACGATGCCCTTGAACGCGACGCCGTAATCGATCAGGTGGCCGGCCAGCCCCGCCGCGCGGGTTGTTCCGTAGCTTTCGCCCACGAGATAGAGCGGCGAGCCCCAGCGGTGGTAGCGAGAGAGATAGAGTCGGATGAAAGCGCCTACCGACTCAATGTCGCCCTTGAGCCCCCAATACTTCTCGTCGTTCTCCGGTTTCACCGCGCGGCTGTAGCCAGTGCCGACGGGGTCGATGAACACGAGGTCGGTGTGCTCGAGCCAGGTTTCGGGATTGTCGACAAGTTCATAAGGAGAATCGGGAAGCGTGCCGTCCGGCATCATCTTCACCCGCTTCGGTCCCAATGCCCCGAGATGGAGCCAGACGGAGGAACTTCCGGGGCCACCGTTAAAGGAGAACATCAGCGGCCGGGTTCCAGGCTCAGTTCCCTTCTTGGTGTACGCCATGAAGAAGATTCCGGCTTGGGGTTCGCCGTTCTCGTCCCGAATCGGGAGCATGCCAACGGTGACGTTGTATTCAAGGTCCCCTAGCTTGTGCTCCGTTGTAACGGGCGCGGCGTCGAGGTTCAGAAGTTTCCGCTCGGGAGCGGCGGGCTTTTCGTCGGACATTGTCCTTAGTATGGCCCCGTCCGAACTCAGCGGTTCTTGATACGTCGAATGACAAAGATGTCTTCCGCCCCACTTTTGGGTTTGACGTTTGCCAGTGGAGTCCACTTCGGAACAGGGTTCTGCACTTGAATCTCCCTTGGACGAAGCTTGTGATGGAGTGTGCCCGGATAGTGATTTCGGATAGGCGACAGCGCGACGAAAGCACTCGGCTCATAGTTCTTCGAGCATTTTCCCCCTCTAAAACCGTCATTCCCGTAGAGATGCCGGATTCAACGAAATTCGGGTTCCGCCTTGGGATTCACGGATTCCGGCGGTAAAATGAATCTGGATTTGTAGGGGACCCATGATCGTTTGCACGCATTGTCAAGCCAAAAATAGCCTCGATAGCCTCTTCTGCAAGAGCTGCGGGCGCGAAGTCACCGAAGCCGATCGAGAGCAAGCGCGCGAAGCGAATGCCAAATTGATCGCAGAGGGCTACTCGCTGCTCGCCGAAGGCCGAACCGAGGAAGCCGAGCTTGTAGCTCGCGCCGGCATCGAAGCCGATCCCAAAGCTGGAGGCGCCTATTCCCTTCTGGGCATGTGCTTCGAGAGGAAGGACGACATCGTCGCTGCCCTCGAGTGCTACGAGACCGTGGTCGAGCTAAACCCCGATTCCGCCTTGGACAAGATTAAGGTCACCCAAATGCGCAACGTTCTGGCGCGCCGCTCCGAACCAGAAGCCGAGCCGAACCGCAAGGTCGCCGTCTTCGCCGCTGCCGCCGCCGTTCTGCTTGTCGGTGTGACGGGAGCGATCGTGGCCGTCATGTCTCGGGACGGTGCCACGAACGAAAAGCTACTAGTCCAGAACGGAACCAATCCGACGATCGTGGCCCAGAATCCAGGCAAGGCGTTCGATGAGGTTCCCGGCGAGCTCAAAAACTTGAATCCGGACATCAATGCCGGAACCCAGCAGCAGCAGCAGCAGACCCAAACGAACCCCCAGACTGATCCCGGCAATGGCCAGAGCCAGGATAATGGTCAGCGCCCGAACCCGGGCCGAGGCAGCGATAGCACTCAACGCTACACCTTTCCTCCACGATCGGGAGAGAATCGGGGCTTGCCCGAAGTAGGCGAAGGTCGCGAGTCAGATGAGCAGATACCGCCGGTGACGCTCGACCTAGAGCCTCGACGCGGAACTGATCCCGGCACGGTCAACCAGAATCCCACCGGAAGGCAGAGTGATCAAAATGATCCCGCCCCCGTCGGTGGCGGTGGTGGACAGACCGGCCCCGCGGCCGAGCCAAAGAAGCCCGGCCAGATCACCATTACGCCTCACGGCGGAAATCGCAATGCGGGAGCCGGCGGCGGTCAGTTCATCGACGACGATCCCCAAAGCACACGCAACAATGGCAACGGCTTGAAAGCCGTCGTCAAGTCGGCCCGCGAGCAAATGCAGGTCGGCAGCTACGATTCCGCCGCTCGCGCCTTCGAGCGTGCTCGCCAGATGGGCGGAGATAACGGCTCCGTCAGCAAAAATCTCGCCATCTGTTACGAAAAGATTGGCAAGCGCAACGATGCGATTCAGGCGTACCGATCGGCTAAGAAGCATCTAGAGTCTTCGAATGACCCCGCCGCCAAGAGTCAGCTCGATACGGTTAATCAAGCATTGAAGAATCTGGGCGGCTAACCCAAACGCAATGTTAAAACTCATTCTCAGGCCCACCCTGGCCTTAGTCGGATTATCTCTGGTCGCCGCGTCTTTTGCGGCTCCCGCGATCCTGATCGTGCCTCTAAAGCCGCAGAAGTACGATACAGCTGATCCCGAAGGGAACGTGCTGGAGATGCTCGCCGGCAGTCTGGATGCGGATGGCCGAGTTGCGCCGATCGCTTGGTCGATGACAGACCCGATCTTCCGCGCCGCCCGCGATTCAGGCAAGATTCCGGGCACCGCCTTCCCAACCCAGGAGCAGGCCATGGAGGCCGCGAATCTGCTGCGATGCGACTACGTGATTTTCCTCTCCGTATTCTCCGTCGAGAAAACGGTCTACGCCAAAGCGCGGCTGATGCACAAGGGACGCGAGATTTGGGTCGATCCCAAGCCCGATCCCCGGATGATGGAAATCATTCGCAGCGGGGCGAAAATCGATCCCAAGGGCAAGCCGCTCGACATGGATCAACTGACCTCAAAGGTGCTGATGATAAGCCTGGAAAGCCGGGTGGGGCTCTTCGATACCTTCAAAACGCTTGCGCAGACCTGGTCCGATCTGATGGCCGGTGATCCACTCAAGAATCTGAAGGCTCGGCCGCGTACTGACGGACAAGTCCCAGTTGAAGGCAACGTCGTCAAGGTGCCCGATCCCACCCCGCCGCCGAAGCTGGACAACACCGAGCTTCTCAAGAAAGTGATGGCGATGCTCGCTAAAGGCGAGACGGCCAGCGCGATCACGCTCATGCGCGACGCGGTGGATACCGCCCCGCTCGATCTTGAGCGGCGGAAAGTGCTCGTTGAGGTTCTGATGTCGGCCGGTTACTATGAGGAATCCGCGCGGCAAGCACGCCGAGCAGCCAGCATCATCGAAAACCCCGCGACCATGTTCGTCGCCGCCGCCAAGGCATGGCTCGCCGCCGATAAGCTAGATGAAGCGCAAGCGGACCTCAAGGAAGCCGTCACCCGCGAACCCGAGTCGCCGCTGGTTCGCTCCCTAATGGGTCAGGTAAGCCTCAAAGCGGGCGACTATGAGGGTGCCGAGCGCCACCTTTCCGCTTCGCTTGAGAAGGGCGATGAACCGGAAGCCCTCTTTTTCAGATCTCTGACCTATGCTTTGATCGGCGAGGGCGGCAAGGCGCGCGCCGATCTCGAGAAGGCGAAGTCCCTTGGTTTTGGGAGTGCATCGCTGACGCAGAAAAGCCTGTACGGGCCGACGGTGAACGTGGTGAGCACGGCCGGATACAAATGCGGCGGCGATCTGCGAGACCTGATTCAGAAGGTCAAGCTGAAACCGTACGACAAATCCCACACGGAGGCGTTGGACGCTCTCCGCGTGCGAAGCGATAGCCTTCAGCTCTTCCTGAAGGAGCTTCCCCCGCCCGATAAGCATGTGACTTCGCACGGCGAGCGATCTCTCGCGATCAAGTTCATCGTGGAGGCGGTCGCCCTCACGGAGAGCTTTCTGAAGGATGGCGATGAGGATGTTCTCAGCGACGCATTGATCTCCCTGGGCGAAGGATTGCGCCGGATGACGGTCTCCCGCGAGTCTTTTGCCAAAGAAATCGCTGGCTGACGGTTTTGGCATGCGGATTGCCGGATAAAGCTCCATGAGAGGAGCGTTTGAACTGGTGGCATTCCTTGTCCTCGCCTTCGGGTTCTCCGCTCTTCTTGC